>JASFUL010000646.1:0-3014 GCA_050050315.1 Gemmatimonadota bacterium | reverse complement strand
CGACTCCCACGCGTCGAACACCTCCGCGTGGGCGAGGTCGAAGGGCGAGCCGGCCCGGACGAGACGGCGTTCGAGCCACTCCCGGTCGCCGAAGCCGACGGCCTCCCGGTAGAAGGCCGCGAGCTCGTGGATCGTGTCGAGGTGCGCCTCCACGTCCACGGCCACCGGAGGCAGGGACGAGTGGACGTCCCGGAAGGTGAAGACCGGACACCAGGCCCGGTGCGGTTCCAGCGGCTCCACCGCCTTGGCGATCCGCGCCAGCGTGATGGCGTCCCGCACGATCTTGCCGCACGCCTGGTGATCGGGATGGCGGACGCCCCGGACCCACGCCCGGCCCCACGTCAGGACCCCGTCGGGACGTACCTCGGCCAGCACCTTCGCCACCGCGGCGGCCGCCGCCGGAGTCGCCTGCACCCGCGTGTCCGGGAAGTCCAGGAAGCGGTGTTCCACCCCCAGACGGGCCGCGGCCTCGGCACCCAGAGCCTCCCGGCGGGCGGCGACCTCCTCCGGGTCGATCGACCCGAAGGCCTGCGTCATCTCGCCCCGGGTCAGCCAGAGGAGGAATACGCGGTCCCCCACCTCCAGCTGCGAGAGGATCGTTCCAACGGCGCCGACCTCGTCGTCGGGGTGGGCCAGCGCGACCAGGAGGGTCCGGGTCATCGCGGTCCGGCGGCATCCCGCAGCGCGGAGATCGCTTCCGCCACCCCCTCGGGGCTGCGGAACACGGCGGAGCCGGCCACCAGGACGCTGGCGCCGGCCCCGGCCACGGCGCCGGCCGTGTCGGGAGCGATGCCCCCGTCCACCTCCACTTCCGCCCCGTCCCGCCCCCGGGCGTCGAGCAGACGGCGGGCCCTGCGGATCCGATCCAGCGAAGCGGGAATGAAGCGCTGTCCCCCGAAGCCCGGGTTCACGGACATGATCAGGATCAGGTCCACGTCGGCGGCGATGTCGGTGAGGGTCTCCACCGGCGTGGCCGGATTGACGACCACCCCCGGCCGCGCCCCGAGCTCACGGATCCGCTCCACCGTCCGGTGGAGGTGGGGATCCGCCTCCTGGTGCACGCTGATCCAGTCGGCCCCGGCGTCGGCGAACGCCTCCACGTACCGGGCCGGCTTCTCGATCATGAGGTGGACGTCCACGGGCAGGGTGGTGGCCCGTCGCACCGCCCGGGCGATCGCGGGTCCCAAGGTGATGTTGGGGACGAAGTGACCGTCCATCACGTCGACGTGGATCCAGTCGGCTCCCGCCTCCTCGGCCGCCTCCACCTCCTCGCCCAGCCGGCCGAAGTCGGCCGCCAGGACCGAGGGAGCGATCTTGACGTTCATGCGCCTCCCCCCGCGTCGATCGACAGCACCCGGGCGCCGCCGGGGCCGGCGACCACGGCCCGCGTCGCCAGGCCCAGGAAGAGCCCGCTGGCCACGATCCCCGTCCGGCGGCAGAGGGCCTCCTCGAGACCGGCCGGATCGTCGATGCCCCCGGGGAAGCGGCAGTCCAGCACGTAGTTGCCGTTGTCGGTGGCGTACGCCTCCCCGTCGACTCCCCGACGAAGCTCCGGCTGCGCCCCCACGCCCTCGAGGAAGGGCACCTGGCTCTCCCACGCGAAGACCACCTCCTCGACGGGGAGCGGGGCCTTCTGGCCGAGCGCGGCGACGAGCTTGGAGTCGTCGCCGATGACCGTCATCCTGGAGGACGCCTCGGCCACCATCTTCTCGCGGAGCATGGCCCCGCCCAGCCCCTTGATGAGCCGTAGCGACGGGTCGATCTCGTCGGCCCCGTCCACGGTGAGGTCCAGGGGCGCCAGGCGATGGAGGGCCCCGAGGGGGATGCCGAGGCGCCCGGCGTGCTCGGCGGTCCCGACGGACGTGGGGACCCCCGTCACGTCGGTGAGCCCGCCCCGGGCCAGCTTCTCCCCGAGCACGTCGAGGAAGTGGGCCACGGTGCTCCCGCTGCCGAGCCCGAGGCGCATGCCGCTCTCGACCTCCTCCAGGGCCCGGAGGGCGGCTTCGCGCTTCAGCCCCTCGCGGTCCGTCACGTCCCGCACCGGAACGGGCGCCCCGCGGGCGGGGACACGGGTTCTCGCGGATGCGGTCCGACGACTCCACCCGGGACCCCGGCCCGGGAGGCCTCGGGCGTGGCGGTGGGATGCATCGCTGACCTCCGGAGTGCCTGCGTTCGACGTCGAAGACCGCGGGACCGGCCGCCGGTCGGAAACGGCGGGGCTAACCTACCCCGGGCCCCCGTCGGGGTCCAGGGTACGGGCGCCGGCGACCCCCTCGGGACGGTCGGGACGTCCCGGGACCGCCCTCCCGGGAACGGTTGACACCGGGGCCGCGCCGGGACCACAGTGGAGCATCATGACCGTCCGTGCGCGCGCCTTCGTCTTCGATGGCTGGTACGGCTATCCGGGCACCGTCCCGGGGGCCGGGAGGTCGCGCGCGCCGACGTAGACGGGCGGCAGAAGCGATCTGAACCGCGGCTCCCGGGCTTCCCGGGGGCCTTTTTTTTGTTCGTCTCTCGCGAGGGGGCGGACATGGCCGGAGCCCGACGTCCGGGTCCGAAGAGAGGAGGACGACGTGATCATCGTGACGCGCCTCGGCATCACCGAGGAGGAACTGGACCACATCCGCGAGCGGGTGGAGGCCCTCGGGCTGCGCACCCACGTGTCCCGGGGCGAGACCCGCACCATCATCGGGTGCATCGGCGACGAGGAGCGGCTCGAGCCCATCCCCCTCCGCGCCCTCCCCGGCGTGGAGGAGGTCCACCAGGTCACGAAGCCCTACAAGCTCGCCGCGCGGGAGTTCTCGGCGGGTCCCACGCGCATCCCCCTCGGCGCCGCCGAGATGGGGGGTGACGAGGTGGTCGTAATCGCCGGGCCGTGCTCGGTGGAGGGCCGGGAGATGCTGCGCCGCACCGCCGAGCACGTACGCCTCCTCGGAGCGCGGGGACTCCGGGGTGGGGCATTCAAGCCCCGGACGTCGCCCTACTCGTTCCGGGGTCTGGGTCGGGAAGGCCTC
>JASFUL010000645.1:0-3020 GCA_050050315.1 Gemmatimonadota bacterium | reverse complement strand
GGAGGGCCAGCGCGACCACCAGGAGGGCCACGACCAGCGAAGGGAGCAGGGCCAGCAGGTCGGCGAGGCGGTCGCGGAGCCGCCGGAACGCTGGATCGAGTTGCTCGGAGATCGAACGGGAGAGGTCCAGCCTGTTGTCGACGAAGGCGATGCCCTCGACCCGCCGCGCCACCTCGTCCGCCCGCTCCCTGACTTCGGCCGACGGGACCTGCCCGGTGAGGCGTGCGAGGCCCGCCTCGACGTCCACGCGGACCCCTTCGAGGCCCTGCATGCGCGCGAGCAGGGCCTGGAGGGTCTGCTCGGCCTCGGCGTCCTGGAGCGCACGGTCGCCCGGGACCTGTGCCGGCACCGTGGCGGCCGTGTCGGGTGGCGTCGGACCCGGGAGAGCCTGGAGGGCCACCGCGAGGGAGAGCGCGAGACGGAGCATGGTCCGGGAGAGTGGGCCCCGGGGCCGGTCCGGGCAATCCCGGTTGCCGAAACCCGGGCCGGTCGGTTGCCGTAGTTTCGGACATGCGATCGCTCCCCTTCGCCCCACCGCTCCGCCGCTCCATGTCTCGCCTCCGCACGGTCGCCTTCGTGGCCGCCCTCCTGGCGGGAGGCCCTCGGGCGGTCACTCCGGCCCAGGGGCAGACGACGGACGCCGGCCGGCGTCCGCCCACGGCCACGGCCGCGGGGGCGGACGCCTACGTCGATCCCACCGCCGCCGCGCTGCACCGGGCCGCCGTGGCCAACTGGCAGCTGATCGACGAGACGGTCCTGCGGTACACGGCACTGGTCAAGCACCGGCTGGCGGTGGGGCTGCGGACGCCCCTCAAGGACCGAACGCTGTACCGGAACGAGTCCGCGACCCGCGTCTTCTGGAACCGGGACGGGGGCACGCTCATCCAGGCGCTGGCGGCCCGGGAACAGACGCCGGTGGGGGTCGAGCCCCCGGACATCACCGGGCTCATGGACGGCGTGTTCGACCCCGCGGGAGACCGTCTGCTCTTCGGGATGACGCGGAACGAGGACCTGGACGAGGCGGAGCAGGACGGTGACTTCTGGTTCGAGCACCCGCTCGCCCCGGACGCCACCGAGAACTATCGCTTCGCGACGGGCGACACCCTCGTGCTCTCGCTGCCCGACGGACGGGAGGTGCGAGCCGTGGAGCTCCAGGCGCTCCCCCGCGCCGCGGACGTGCACCGGATCTCCGGGTCCCTCTGGGTCGAGCCGGAGACCGGGGCGCTGGTCCGGGCGGTCTACCGACTGGCCGACCGCTTCGACGCGTTCCGGGACATCCCGGATCTCCAGGAGGAAGAGGAGGAGGACCTCAAGCACGTGCCCGGGCTCTTCAAGCCGTGGACGTTCGACCTGTCGATGGTCGTGGTCGACTATGGCCTCTGGGACTTCCGGGTGTGGCTACCGCGCAGCATGCGGATGGAAGGCGTCGCGACGGCGGGCATCCTGAAGGCTCCGATGACCATGGACGTGAGCTACCGGGTGGAGTCCGTGTTCACGGAGGATGACCTCGCGAAGGAGGAGGCGGGGGAGGACCCCCTCGGGCTGGTCGCGGAGCGGCGCTTCAAGACCCGCAGCGAAGCCATGCGATACATGGCCTCCCTCCTCGAGGAGGAGGAGGGCGTGGCGTTCGAGCCCGAGGGAGGATGGACGACCCGCAACGGACGCCGGGTCCAGTACCTCGTACCCACCGACCGGAGCTGGCTGCACGAGAGTCCCCACCTGCCGCCCCCGGTGTGGGAGGACGCGCCCGGCTTCCCCACGGAGGAGGAGATCGAGGGGGTCCAGGAGCTGCTGCAGGATCTCCCGCAGGCGTCGCCCGCCCGGAGCTTCTGGGCGGCCAACTGGGGGCTCGAGCGTCCGGGGCTCGTCCGCTACAACCGGGTGGAGGGGCCGGCCGTCGGCGCCCGCCTCCAGCTGCGGACCGGGAGCCCGTTCGGCCCGGTCTCGCTCGAGCTCGTCCCCTTCCTGGGGCTGGCGGACCTGGAGCCGAAGGCGACGGCGACCGCCGCCTGGGAGAGCCTGGACCGGAGGACCGCGTTGAGCGTGTACCGGCGCATGGCGTCGGCGCCCCGCCGGGGCGACCACCTCGGCCTCGGCAACTCCCTCGGCGCGCTCCTCTTCGGACGGGACGACGGCGAGTACTTCCTGGCCACGGGAGCGGGGCTGACCCTGTCTCCGCCGTCCGCCGAGCGGGAATCCTGGTCGGTCCGTCTGTACGCCGAGCGGCACGACCCGCTCTCGGGCAAGACGGACTTCAACGTCGTGAACGCGTTCGACGACGGCTGGCGGTACCGCCAGAACCTGGCCGCGACGCCGCTGGACGAGGCGGGGGTCGAGCTCACCCTGTCGCCGTGGTGGGGCACCGATCCGCTGGCGCCCCAGTACGGCGCGGAGCTTTACCTGCAGGGAGCCGCCGCCCGTCCGTCCGACGGCGACGACCGGACGTACGGGCGGGCGAGCGCGCTCCTGCGAGCCGGGATCCCGTTCATGGCCTTCGGGGACCGCTGGCGCCTCTCGGCCGGGGCGGAGGCGGGGGAGTCGTGGGGGAACCCGCCGCCCCAGCGCCACTGGTTCCTCGGGAGCGCCTCGACGCTGCGGGGATACGGTGCGTCGACGCTGCGCGGAGAGGCGTTCGCGCGGGGACGGGTCGAGCTGGCGCGGGTGTTTCCCGTGGCCTCGGTGGCGGTCTTCTCCGACGCCGGGTGGACGGGGGAGGGGCTCGACGCCTTCGACTCGTCCGAAGGGCTCGTCTCGGTGGGCCTCGGCGCGAGCGTGCTGGACGGGCTGGTACGGCTCGACGTGGCCCGGGGGCTCCGGGAGCCGCGGCAGACCCGGTGGGACTTCTACCTGGACGCCGCCTTCTGAGCGAGGTCCTCGGGGCTCGGCCACGCGCTCCGTTCGCTTGAACTGACCCGGCGATGAGACCACAATAGGTCGCCGTCCGCCGAGTCATCACGCCGAGCCCCTTCGCGATGAACCCTGAACTGCTTCCCGGGACCCCCGGCCTCCGCCGCAGCACC
>JASFUL010000644.1:0-3026 GCA_050050315.1 Gemmatimonadota bacterium | reverse complement strand
GCCAAGGGAAGATCCGTACATGTTCGACTCCACCGAGCTCATCCACGAGCTGCAGGAGATGCGGGACCAGGGCCACCTCTCGGACCGCCTCATGCGGCACGCCGTGAAGTCCATCGCCGGGTCCGACGACCGGTTCGACTGGGTCGGCGTCTACATGCTCAACGAGAAGGACCAGGAGCTCTGGCTCCACAACTACGTGGGCCCGAGCACGGACCACGCGAAGATCGCCGTGGGCGATGGCGTCTGCGGAACGGCCGTGGCGGAGAAGGCCAACCAGCTCGTCGACGATGTCCGGGAGCTCGACAACTACCTCGCGTGCTCGCCGGACGTGCGGGCCGAGATGGTCGTCCTCATCCGGGCGGGCGACGAGGTCTTCGGGCAGTTCGACCTCGACAGCAACCAGGAAGGGGCGTTCAGCGAAGAGGACGAGCGGGCGCTCCAGGGCGTGGCCGACAAGCTCGCCGAGCAGATCGCGGCGGAGCGGCGCTGACGACCTCCCCGGAGGTCCCCCCCACCTTCCGGGACACCCTGCGCGTCGTCCGGGCGGCCAACGCCGGTCCGTTCACGCTCGACGGCACGCGGACCTACATCGTCGGCCGCCGGCGTCCCGCCGTGGTCGATCCCGGCCCGGACCGGGAGCCCCACGTCCGGGCCGTCCTGCGGGAGGTAGCGGACGCGGACGCCGCGACCCTCGTGGTGAGCCACGGACACGGCGACCACGCCGGCGCGGTCACGGCCCTGGCGGAGGGGCTCGAGGCCCACGGCGTCCCCTACCGGGTCCTCGGCTCCGGACACCCCCTGGCGGAGCTCCCCCGGGAGGGTGAGCCGATCGAGACCGACGCCGGAGCGCTCGAGCCGTTGTCCACGCCGGGGCACGTACCGGACCACCTCGCCTTCCACTGGTCCGAGCGTTCGGCCCTGTTCGTCGGAGATCTCCTCCTCGGCGAGGGCGAGACCACGTGGGTCGCCGGGTACCCGGGGTGCGTCTCGGACTATCTCGACTCGTTGCGCCGGGTGGGGGGCCTCGCGCCCGCCGTGATCTTCCCGGCCCACGGGCCGCCGCTGCTCGACCCGGCCCGGGCGGTGGACCGGTTCGAGGCCCACCGTCGCGACCGGATCGCCCAGGTCCGTGGCGTCCTGTCGGAGCACCCCCGGGCCGGCGAGGACGAGATCGTGGAGCGCGTGTACGGCGACCGGGTTCCCCCGGAGCTGCGCCGCGCGGCACTCGAGAGCGTCCGGGCGCTGCTGGACCACGTGAGGGAAAACCGGAACGCGTAGGCGCCCCGGGGGGCGGGTGGGGCGGGGTCACGGTTGCTGCCGCCCGAGCCACCGTGGTATCGTGCCGGTCCGGTCGGCGGACGCAGGATCCCCCAGCCCGGAGAGATGCTTGACCCCTCGCCCCGCACGCGTATCCCCGCCCCCGACCCTGCCGTCGAGCCTCGCCGACGACCTGCGTCGGATCGTGGGACGGGAGGGCGTGATCACCGAGCCGGGCCGGCTGCTGAGCTACGAGTCCGACGGCCTCTCGGCGTACCGGCACCGGCCCGGCGCGGTCGTGCTGCCGCGGGACACCGGGGAGGCTTCGCGGGTCATCGCCCGCCTCCACCGGGCCGGGGTCCCGGTGGTGCCCCGGGGCGCCGGAACGGGTCTCAGCGGAGGCGCCCTGGCGCTCCACGGGGCGGTGGTCGTCGGGTCGGCGCGGATGGACCGGATCCTCGAGCTCGACCCGCGAGCCCGCGTCGCGCGGGTCCAGGCCGGGGTCATCAACGCCCGCCTGTCCGAGGCGGCGCGTCCCCACGGCCTCCACTACGCGCCCGACCCCTCCTCGCAGTCCGCTTGTACGCTGGCCGGGAACGTGGCCGAGAACTCGGGAGGACCGCACTGCCTGAAGTACGGCGTGACGTCCCGGTACGTCACGGGTCTGACGCTCGTGCTTCCCGACGGCGAGGTGGCGGAGCTCGGTGGCGCGTTCGCCGAGCCGGCCCCCTACGACCTGGTCGGCGTGGTGGTCGGCTCCGAGGGGTGCTTCGGCTTCGTGACGGAGATCGAGGTTCGCCTCGTTCCGCTTCCGGAGGACGTCCGTACACTCCTCGCGGTCTTCGACGAGATCGAGGACGCGGGTCGGGCGGTGACGAGGATTCTCCGCGAGGGCCTGGTCCCCGCCGCCCTGGAGATCATCGACGCCGAAACGATCCGGGCCGTCGAGGCGAGCGTGTTCGCGGCCGGCTACCCCGTGGACGCGGGCGCGGCCCTGGTGGCGGAGTTCGACGGGACGGGCTCGGGTCTCGACGACGAGGCCGGCGCGGCGGAGCGGGCGTGCCGGGCCGAGGGCGCCCGCGAGGTGAGGCGGGCGCGCACCGAGGAGGAGCGGGCGGCGCTCTGGAAGGGGCGGAAGAAGGCCTTCGGCGCCATGGGTCGGATCGCTCCGGACCTCCTCGTGCAGGACGCCACGGTTCCCAGGAGCCGGCTGCCGGCGGTGCTGGCTCGCGTCCGGGAGATCGGGGCCCGCTACGGTCTCACGGTGGCCAACGTCTTCCACGCCGGCGACGGCAACCTCCATCCGAACATCCTGTTCGACCGGCGGGACGGCGAGACGCTGGCCCGCGTCGAGAAGGCGTCCCGGGAGATCATGCAGGCGTGCGTGGACGCGGGCGGGACGATCACCGGCGAGCACGGGGTGGGCGTGGACAAGCGGGGATACATGCGGCTCGTGCACGGCGAAGACGAGCTGGCCGCCATGGCGGCCGTGAGGTGGGCCTTCGACCCGGACGGCCGGTTCAATCCGGGCAAGGTCCTCCCGGACGGGATCGAGCCACCCGGGGGCCTGGCCGCGGTCGACGGCGGGGGGGAGGCATGAGGAACGGGGGCGATCCCGTCGCGCTGGTCGAGCGGGCCATCGGCGCGGGCGGGCTGGCCGACGACCCCGAACGGTGGCGGGTGCGGGGCCACCGTCCGGGGGCCGTGGCGCTCCCGGCCGACGCGGCGGAGGCGGCCGAGCTGCTGCGGGCCGCTTCGGCAGGGGGCGT
>JASFUL010000643.1:0-3042 GCA_050050315.1 Gemmatimonadota bacterium | reverse complement strand
ACCCTGGCCTACGACGACGGGGACCACCCCCTGCTCCCCACCAGCACCACCGACGGCCGGGGGACCACGACGGCGATGAGCTACGACGCGAATGGCCGGCTCACCAGCCGCACCGAGGCGATGGGTGAGACGGAGGAGCGGACCATCACCTGGACCTACGACGCGACCTACCCGGGGCTGGTGGCGACCATGGAGGTCCCGTCCGTCGCCGGCGGCGGCGCCTTCCGCACCACCGAGTGGCTCCGTGACGCCTCCGGCAACCCCACCACCCGACGGATCACCGGCATGGAGGCCGGCAGCGCCTTCAGCTACGACACGGATTCCACCTTCAACGCCGCCGGCCAGCCGCTCACCGCCGACCCGCCGGGCCACTCCACGGACGATGAGACGAGCTGGAGCTACACGCCTCCGGGGATGGGCGATCCCGACCGGGGCGGGTTGTACCCGTTCAGCCGCACGGACCCGGTTTTGGGCCAGATCGGGGGCTCCACCGACTTCGCCTACGACCCGTTCAACCGCCGCACCTCGGTGACCGACCCGAACGGAGTCGAGACGACCACGACCTACGACCCCCTCGACCGGGTCACCGAGATCCGCCAGGTGGGCGCCAGCCCGCCGGCCGACGACCTGGTGACCGGCCACGAGTACACGACCTTCGGCGATCTGCTCCGGACCACGCTGCCCGAGGGCAACGTGATCGAGCACGGCTACGACGCCGCGGGCCGGCTCACCTCCGTCGAGCGCAAGCCGGACGCTTCAACGCCAGGCGAGAGAACCCTCTACACCCTGGACGCCGCCGGCAACCGCACCCGGGAAGAGCTTCAGCGCTGGGACTCCGGCGCCTCCGTCTGGGTCACGGTCTCGGAGACGCAGTACGAGTACTCCAGCCGCTGCCAGGTGGACCGGGTGGTCCAGGTAATCGATCCGGGAGGGGGCTCCCCAGAAGAAGCGGTGACCGAGTACGCGTACGACTGCAACGGAAACCTCGTCGAGCAGTGGGACGCCAACCACGACGCCGAGACCGACCCACCCACGACCAGCTACACCTACGACCCCCTGGACCGCCTGACCTCCGTCAGCCAGACCTGGGGAGGCACGGGAGGCGGCCAGGCCGTCACCGAGTACGAGTACGACGTCCAAGACCACCTCATCCAGGTGACCGACGCCGAGGGCAACGTCACGACCTCCACCTACTCGGACCGGGACCTGCTGACCGAGGAGGTCTCGCCGGTCTCCGGGACGACGAGCCACGGCTACGACGAGCACGGAGAATTGACCGAGACCACCGACGCCCGGGGGATCACGGTCACCCGGACGATCGACGCCCTCGACCGGGTGACCTTCGTCGACTACCCGGACGACAGCCTGGACATCACGTCCACCTACGACACTCAACCCACCGCCTGCGGCGGCACCAGCGTCCCGGTGGGCCGCCTCGGCTCGATCGAGCGCGACGGCCAATCGGTCGACTACTGCTACGACCGCTTCGGCCGCGTCACCCGCGACGGCGAGCTGACCTACGCATACGACGCCAACGGCAACCGCACCACCATCGGCTATCCTGGAGGCGTGAGCGCCACGTACGGCTACGACTTCGCCGACCGGCAGACTTCGCTTTCGGTGACCAGCCCCGGGGGCACGGAACCGGTGGTCTCCGCGGCCGGCTACCTGCCCAGCGGCCCCCTGTCGGGTCTCGCCCTGGGGAGCGGTGTGAACGAACCCCGCACCTTCGACGGCCGCTACGCACCGACGGCGACCACCCTCGGCGCACCGGTGGAGAAGACCTTCACCTACACGACCGACCCGGTCGGAAACATCCTCGAGATCGTGGAGCAGCCGCTCTGCACCCCCGGCCCGGTCGTCCTCGAAAACCAGACCGTCACCACCGAAGAGACCTACGTCTCCTGTGGCGACATCCAATCCGGCAACGGCTTCGCCGTCGAGAGCCCGGGGAGCGTCACCTTCAGCGCCGACGGCACCATCACCCTCACGGACGGCTTCTCCGTCGGCTCCGGCGCTCACTTCGAGGCCGGCTCAGGAGCTCTCCCCGAGATCTCCCACCGGAGCTACACCTACCAGGACGTCCAGTACTTCCTGACCGGGGCGTCCGGACCCTGGCCGGAGGCCCTGAGCTGGACCTACGACCAGATCGGCAACCGCCTCACCGAGACCCGGGACGCCGGCACCCCCGAGACCGACACCTACACGTACCTCACCAACTCCACCACCGGCAACACCCCCATCCTCGACCAGGTCACCCTCGCCGTCGGCGGCACCCGCGACTACACCTGGGGCGCGGCGGGGCATCTCGAAGAGGTCGCCGCCGGCGCCAACGTGATCGACTTCGCCGCCGCCGCCGCCGGCCGCCTGAGCTCCGCCGACCGCACCGCCGCCGGCGAGACGGCCGGCTTTACCTACGACGGCCGCAGCCTCCTCCGCCGCTCCGACCAGACCGCCGGCGGCACCGCCTCCGTCGAGCCCGTCTACGACTCCGCCGGCCGCGTCCACGCTCCGCGCCGCAAGGCCTCCTCGACCGCCGACGAAGAGCTCGTCCTCTTCGTCTACCTCGCCGGCCGCCCGGTGGCTCAACTGGAGATCGACACCACCGGTACCGAAACCTGGACCTACCTCACGACCGACCACCTCGGCACTCCGCTCGTGGCCACCGACGAGACCGGAGCCGTCACCTGGGAGGGAGGCTTCCAGCCCTTCGGACGCGACTGGCAGGAAGGGACGCCGGACGGCGCACTCGACGCAGGGGTCTACCTCCGCCTGCCAGGGCAGTGGGACGACACGACCTGGCAAGACGCCACCTCCGGAGCCGGCGTCTACTACAACGTCCACCGCTGGTACCAGCCGTCAGTCGGTGCCTACGCGAGACCTGAGCCAATCGTCGAACTCCTTGTCGCAAGGGGATTGCCCCCTTTGGGAGGCGGGCGCTTGGACGAATACGCGTATGCACGGCAGCAACCCTTGATGCTCATCGATCCGCTCGGGCTCCAAGCCACGATTCGTCCTGGACCGTCCGATCCCTGCAGCTTC
>JASFUL010000642.1:0-3043 GCA_050050315.1 Gemmatimonadota bacterium | reverse complement strand
CGGACGACGGTGACATCTGGTACGGCTACGTGGCCCCGGGCGGCGACCATGCGCTGTACATGCTCCTGACCGACGAGGGCTCCGAGCTGATGGTTCGGCGCTTCCCCGAACCCGGGCAGCCGACCCCCATCGCCCGCCGCGAATCGGGAGTCTGGCTGACCGAACAGCACTGGAGCCCCACAGAGCCCGTGATCTACTACCAGGTCCGTCGTTCTGCGGGCGATACCCTCTACGCCGCCCACGTGCGCTTCGAGCCCAGCTTCAGGCTCGACAGCACCACCGTGGTCTGGACCCGGGACTCGCGGATCGGAGACAGCGCTCCCTTCCCCGACGGGTCGCGCATGCTTCTGGCTCGGCCCGTGGCGGAGGAGGACGAAGACCGGGACGAGGGCGCACGGGAGCGCCGGGCCATCCTGGTCCTGAACTGGTTCGAGGAGCTGCGGGAACGGTTGGGCGGGCGGTGAGGCGGAGGCGGCGACGTGGCCACGTCGCACCTGAGCTCCGCGTGGTCCGCCCACGGGATCGCGTTGGCAGGAGGGTCGCCGCGCAAGCACGACCGCCAGGTCGCCATCGAGGTGCTCCGGCCGGAGCTGGCTGCCGTGGTGGGCGCCGAGCGCTTCCTGGCCGAGATCCGCAGGACCGCCGACGCGGCGTCGTGGACCGCGACATCAAGCCCGCCCACATCCTGCTACAGGACGGCCGGATGTACCGGATTACCGACACCCGACGTTTCCGCTGAAACGTCTCCGCGCGCTTCCGCGGACGCGCTGCAGCCCCTGGCATCGCGGCCGATCACGCGATTCGCCCGACGATGGCCGAACGGGCAGAGACGAAAGGACGCTGGACCGTCCGCGGCACGCACGAACCCCGCCAGCTGCCCGGCACCCACGGAACCCGTTCACCCAGCTCGATCTGCTTGGCGACCGGCAGATCCCGGCCCATGCGGTCGCGTAGCCAGAGGGAGCCGCGCGAGAACGCGTCCCACTCCTCCCGCGCATCCGCATCAGCTCCACCAGCGGCGGCGCATATGTCCCCGGATGCGCGGGATTACCGACACGACCCGTTTCAGCTGAAACGTCTCCGCCCCCTTCCACGGGGACGCTTCCGCCACGGTCGCCGCGCGGTTCACCTGAAACGTCGCCCCGCGTTTCCGCGGAAATGCCGCCCGCATCACCACACATCTCCACCGCCCGCTTCCCGGGCACCGCCTCTTCCCCCGGCAGCCGCTCCACGCCCACTGGCGGCTCCCCCGCCCCCCGCGCCGCGTACCCCGGTTCGTCGCTCAGCTCGGCGAATCGTTCATTCCACGGACAAACCTCCTGGGAGATGTGCCACCCCGCACCTGATCCGGTGCGTCCTGCGGTGGTTCCTCGACCCAACGGGGACCTCGCGGAAGCGGCTTGGTGTTGCCGCTCTCGTTGATGAATCCGATGACGCGCCCGTCGGGGGTGAAGTCCGTGGTGAAGAAGAATCCCGGCCTGTCGATGGGGACCTCCCGGACGGTGGGACCTTCCCGCCACCGCCAGATGCCGATGTGGGAGTCTCCACCGCTTCCTCCTCCGATCCCGGTGTAGGCGATGCGGTCCCCGTCGTCGGACCAGATCACCCTTGTGACGAGCCCCGCCGGCAGCGTGGTCTCCGCCCCGGTCCCGAGGTCGTGCACGACGATGTCGCTTCCCCGGGTGAAGGCGAGGTGTTCTCCGCCGGGCGAGAGCGCGGGCAGGCCCAGATTTGATGGCCACGTGCCGCTCGTGCTTCAGGTCTTCGGCCAGGTAGACGGTGGCCATCCCGCCCTCGCCGAGCGGTCGCTCGATGCGGTAGCGACCCTCGAGGGCCTCGTTCAGGCGGGGGATCGGCTCGGACATGGGGCGAATATGCGGGTCGTACGCCCGTCGAAGCCAGGACGCGGCCCCGGCCTACCGCCACACGCCTTCGAGGAACTCCCTCACCTCCGGCACGCCTCCCTGGAGCACGATGTAGCCGTCGTGGGGCTCGCCCTCCGTCATCTCGCCGGCCACCGTGGTGGTCATGAGGTCGCGGACCGCCACGGGGTCGTCCGGGTGGACGCCCAGGGCCCAGCCCAGCTTGATGTAGGCCACCTCGGGGAGCATGTTCGCCAGCGGTACCACGCCCAGCTCGAGGATCTCGCGCCCGGTCTCGTACACGTGCATCTGCACGAAGCCCCAGAGGGTCTGGAGGGTCATGTAGACCTGGACCCCCGCCTCGCGGGCGCGCTCCAGCGCCGGGTAGACCCTGCGGTTCACGTGCCCGAGACCGGTGCCCGCGACGACGATCCCCCGGTACCCCCGCTCCACCAGCGCGTCGAGGACGTCGGGCTGCATCCCCGGGTAGTAGTAGAGGAGCGTCACCCGGGGGTCGAAGGCCGCGCGCACCGTGACCTCCCGGTCGTCCCGGCGGCGCGCCCAGTCGTCCTTGAGGGGCGTGACCTTCTCCCGCTCCACCATGGCCACGGGGATGTCGCCCAGCGTGCGGAAGGTGCTGCGCACCGAGCTGTGCATCTTGCGCACGCGCGTGCCGCGGTGGAGAAGGTTGTACACGTCCGAGGTGGGGCCGAACATGCACACGAGCACCTCGGCGATGGGACCGTGACCCGCCGCCCACGCGGCGTTGATCAGGTTCTGCGCGGCGTCCGAGGAGGGCCGGTCCGAGGACCGCTGGCTCCCCACCATGACGATGGGCACCGGCAGGCGCTGGACCATGAAGCTGAGGGCCGCGGCGGTGTGGTGCATGGTGTCGGTGCCGTGGCCGATCACCACCCCGTGGTACCCCTCCCGGATCGCTTCTCCCGTCTTCTCGGCCAGGATCAGGTATTGCTCGGGACCCATGTTTTCAGAGAAGACGCCGAACAGTTTCTCGGTCTCGAGATTGCAGATGTCGGCCAGTTCGGGGACCGATCCGTAGAGCTCGCCGGGGCTGAAGGCGGGAATCACCGCTCCGGTCCGGTAGTCCAGCCGAGAAGCGATGGTTCCTCCCGTTCCGAACAGCTTCACGTTGGGATGCCCCGGATCGGTGGGAAACTCCT
>JASFUL010000641.1:0-3045 GCA_050050315.1 Gemmatimonadota bacterium | reverse complement strand
GTCCGACATCCGTGCCTCGGCCGGCAACGAGCCCCAGCGCGTGGCGGGAGGGTGGGAGGTGGAGATTCCGCGGGAGAAGGTGCCGGAGGACGGGAGGGTGACCTTCTGGGCGGTGGATCCGGTGTCGTCGGCCCGGGGGTCGGAGGAGATCGAGCTGGGTGCCGATCCCACGCCCGGTGTCCGGATCCGGCTGGAGGCTCCCGAGGTGACGGTGCGGGGGACGGTCTTCGGGCGCGACGGTCGCGTCCTCGCCGGCGCCCGGGTCTCGGTCTCCGGCCGGGGGGACGAGGCGGTGGTCACCGGGTCCGGGGGGAGCTTCGAGCTTCCGGCGCATCGGTCGCCGGGCGAGCAGGTGCGGCTGCACGTGGAGCATCCGGATTATCCGGCGAAGGACCTGTACTGCTGGGCCGGGAGTGATGCCTGTCAGGTCCGGCTCGGTCCGGGCTGAGGGCCTGTCCGGAGGCTCAGTCGGCCCCGCCGGCCGGTCCGATCGGTCCGGAGCGGGCGGCGGCGACGTCGTCGAGGTCGATCCAGCCGCCGGCGGCGGTGCCGTCCCAGGCTCCGACGCGGATGTCGTCCACCACGCCCTGGCTGGTGGCCAGGTCCTCGAGGAGGAGCGCGCTCCGGCCGTCGAGGAGGAGCTCGGCCCGGCCGTCGGCGGCGAGGGCCGAGCCCGCATCCCAGTGGAGCTCGAGTGCGTGCCAGCCTTCGGTCACGGTCACCGGGTCCGAGACGGTCGACTGGCCGTCGTCCTCGATCACGGCGAGGCGCAGGGTGCCGATCTGGCCGTCGGGGCCGGTCCCGCCTTCGAAGCGGACGGTCGCCCCAACCGTCGTCGGACCGTCGCGGGTGCCGGTGAGGCCGAGGATCGAGACGCTCTCGCCGGCCGGGAGAGCCGCCCCGTCGAAGCGGGCGTGGAGGCGGACGAAGAGCTCCGGCTCGCCGGCCGGGGACGGCTCCAGGAGCGACTCGGGGCTCCGGCCCGTGGTTCCGGCCTCGAGGTGGCCTCCGGGGGCGACGCGGAAGCTGTCGGCGAAGACCACCGTGCGGCCTCCGACGGCGGTGAGGGAGCCGGTCGCGGTCACCTCCCCCGCCACGATCACCTCCCGGCACGCCTGCACGTGGCGGCTGTCGTCGACGGGGTCGCTCACCAGGACCGTGTCGTCGCCGGTGCAGGTCCGGGTGACGTCGGCCCGGAGGCCGTACGCGCCCCGGTGTGCGGCCTCCGGGAGGACCCGGAGGGCGGCGTTGCCGGGGACGGTGAGCAGGGGGGTGGTCAGGGCGAGCAGCGCGAGGAGGTCGAGGATCCGGCGCATGGTGGCTCCGTTCGGGTCGTGGGTGGTTTCCGGCCGGGGGCCGGTCCGGAAGCGAACCGGATTCGCGTCCGGGATCGGGAGGGTGTCGGTGCGCACGGCGTGCGCTGGTCCGGAGCCGGGGTCGGCGGGCCAGATGTCGCCGAAACTTGACTCCTGGTCGTTTATGCGGAACATAGTGTCGCATGAACGATACTTCGAGGAGGAGCCCGTGCTGAACCGTCACGAGATCATCGGGACCGTCGTCGCCGATCCGGTCCTGCGTCACACGGGGGACGGCACCCCCGTCACCAACCTCCGCGTCGCCACCCACGAGCCCTACAAGGACGGGGACGGGGAGCTCCGGGAGCATTCGGAGTTTCACCCGGTGACCGCCTGGGGCAGGGCCGCCGAGAACCTGTCCGGCCGGCTGCGGCAGGGGGCTCTGGTCTACGTCGCCGGTCCGGTGCGCCGCACCCGCAACGAGACCGGCGACGGCAGGGTCTTCCACGATGCGGTGATCCGGCTCGGGGGCCGGAATTCGGACTGGCAGCTCCTGCGCAAGCCTTCCCCGCCTCCCCAGCCCGACGAGCCCGACGAGCCCGGCACGACCGGGGCGTCTCCCTCCCATCCGTCCGGCGAGTGAGCCGCGGTTCGGCGGGGGGCGTGCGTCCCCTTCCCTCTCCCGCGCGCGGTGCCGCGCCCGGATCGTGCGGCTCGCGGGAGAGCGCGCCCGGCCGGGGTGATCCTTGCGTCCCTTCCCTCGAATTTCCTCTCAGGAGAACCCAGTGTCCAAGACGACGAAGTCATCCGAGGATCCCGGTGCCCTGGGCCACCTGATGGCCGCCGCCCGGGCGGAGGCCCGGAACCGCGACGACGCCGAGGCCCGGCTCGATCCCGGAAGCGGCCGGGGAGCGCGTACCGTGCCCTGGAACCGGATCCGGGTGGCCGAGGGTCACAATCCCCGGCGCCGGATCAGGACCCGGGAGATCGACGCGCTGGCCGCCACCATCCGGGACCGGGGGCTGCTCCAGCCGCTCGTGGTCCGTGCCGACGGGGACGGTGGCTATGTCCTGGTGGCCGGGGAGCGGCGCTACCGGGCGATCGGGCGGCTGGTGAAGTGGGGGGAGAGCCCCGAGGTCCGGCCGGTGCCGGTGATGGTGCGCGACGAGGACGCTCCGGAGGCGTTGCTCGACGCCCTGATCGAGAACTGCCAGCGGGCGGATCTCGGCCCGCTCGACGAGGCGGATGCGTTCGCCAGGCTCCGGGACGAGCACGGGATGAGCACGCAGCAGATCGCGGACGCCCTCGGCGTGAGCCGGCGGACCGTGCAGATCCGGTTGCAGCTCCTGCAGCTCGCCCCCGAGGTGCGCGAGGCGCTCGACGCGGGGGAGATCCCGGTGGACGTCGCCCGGGTACTGGCCGGAGCGCCCCACGATCTCCAGTGCGAGGCGCTCGCGTGGCACCGGGAGGCCCCCGGGGAGCAGCGGAGCGCCGAGGCGCTGCGGGCCCATCTGCGGGCCCGGGCGATCCCGTTCGGGCGGGGGCTGTTCGATTCCCGGGTCTACACCCGGGCGCACGGCGGGCCGGTCTACGACGGGGGGCGGGCGGGGAAGTTCTATGCGGATCCGGCGCTCTTCGTGCGGCTGCAGCAGGCGGCGCTGATCGAGCTCCGGGCCGGGCTGGGGGACGAGCGGGAGTGGGTGGAGGTCGTCGAGGCCGATCGGCTGCCCCCCGGCTACGAGGAGGCCGA
>JASFUL010000640.1:0-3047 GCA_050050315.1 Gemmatimonadota bacterium | reverse complement strand
CTGACCGGATCCTCCGCCGACGACCGGTCGGAGCTCAGACGATACACACGGATCTCCGTGGTCTCGTTACCGTCACCGCCCTCGTATCGGGCCGCGATCGACCGTCCGTCCGGAGACCACACGGGTCCCGCGAGTCGCCCGTCCACGGTGGCCAGGCGCACGGGTTTCCCACCCGCCGAAGGGACGACCCAGAGATCTCCGTCATACATCGCACCTGTCTCACTCTCCGAGAGGTCGCCTCGTTCCCGGAATCCGACGAAGGCGACGAGCTCGCCGTCCGGAGAGATCGCTGGGGTCCGCCCCCAATCGACGGTCAGCTGCCGTGATTCGCCTCCGGTCGTGGGCGCGACATATACGACCCGTTCCCACACCCGGGCCTCGGCCCCTTCACTCCACCCCGGCTCCAGCGCGGTGAAGGCCACGGTCCCCCCGTCCGGGGAGAGGCCCAGCCGGTAGCTGTACGCGTGCCCGCCGCTCGGAGGGCGCCGCACCAGCCGCGACTGGCCCCCCTCGACCGGTACGACGTGGATGCTCCCCTCGGGGTCGGGGGTCTCGCTGTTCACCGCGATCCACATCCCGTCGGCCGACCACGAGAGGAGGTTCGAGACGTCCCACGCGCCGATGTCCTCGGCCAGGACCAACGGCTCGCCGGGCACGTGCGCGCCCACCCCGCTGCTGAGCGGCACCACCCAGAGGCTCCCCTGCGAGACGAACGCGAGGCTGTCCCCGCTGGGCGACAGCACTCCGTTCTGCGGCCGGCTTGGGATCTCGACCTTCCGGAACACCGGCTGGTGGTTCCGCTCGGCCAACGCCCGATCGATCTCCGCCAGCCGGTCCCTCGCCAGTGCCACTTCGGCGGCGTGCTCCGGGAAGTCCTCGATGACTTTCCTGAAAGCCTGCCGCGCCTCCTGCTGGCCCAGCTTCTCATAGCACAGCCCGATGTGGAGCTGGGCCCGGGCTCCCACCGCCCGGCTCTCCGGGAAGCGGACCAGGATCCGGGCGAACTGGTCGAGGGCCCGCTCGAGGTTGCCCTGGACCTCCTCCTGGTAGAGCGCGGCCTGGTACAGCTCCTCGGCGGTCTCCTGGGCGAGGAGCGGGGCGCTCAGGCCGAGAAGGAGGAGGGCCAACGCCGCCGTAACGACTCGATTGCGCCTCATCTTGAAACTCCCCGAAGGGGCTCGCGACACGTCGTCAGCCGGAACGTACAGCGGGCCGGCGCGGGATGATTGACGCCACGGTGGAGCGAGTGTGGAGCCACGGTTGAGGACGTCTCGACCATAGGCCCGGGCGTTGGGATCCGACGGCGACCGCTCAGGGTGGCTCGGGGACGAACTTGTACCCGACGCCGCGCACGTTCACGATGAACCTCGGGGCCGCCGGATCGTCCTCGAGCTTCTGGCGCAGGTGGACGACGTGGCTGTCGATGGTCCGGGGGAAGACGTCCCAGTCGTCGCCCCACACCTCGTCCAGGATGGTTCCCCGGTCCAGGACCTCGTTCGGACGGCTCACCAGCAGGCGGAGGAGCTCGGCCTCCTTGGCCGTCAGGTCCACCGTCGCCCCGCCCTTCCTGGCCGTGTAGCCCTTGAAGTCCACCTCCACGTCTCCGAACGAGGCGCGCTCGGGTGGTGCCCCCGTCGCCGCCCGGCGCCGCCGGAGGAGCGCCTTGACGCGCGCCTGGAGCTCCCGGGGGCTGAACGGCTTCGTGACGTAGTCGTCGGCCCCCAACTCCAGCCCCAGCACCTTGTCGACCTCCTGGCTCTTGGCCGTGAGCATGAGGATGGGCGTCGTGTCGCCGTCGGCCCGCAGCCGCCTGCAGACCTCGAGCCCGTCCAGCCCCGGGAGCATGAGGTCGAGGATGATGAGGTCGAACGCGCCGCCCCGCGCCCGCGCCAGAGCGCGCAGACCGTCGCCCTCGCCCGTGACCTCGTAGCCTTCCAGCGAGAGGTCGTCCTCCAGGGCCACGCGGATCCGGTCCTCGTCCTCGACGATCAGGATCTCAGCCACGGCTCACCTCCGTCGCGGTGGGAAGGGTGATGCGGAACGTGCTGCCCTCGCCCACCTCGCTCGTCACGTCGACCGTGCCCCCGTGGGCGTCGACGATCTCCTTGACCAGGGTCAGCCCGAGCCCGCTGCCGCGGACGGAGCGGCTCGCCTCGCCGTCCCCCCGGTGGAAGCGCTCGAACACCTGGTCCAGCTCGTCCTCCGGGATGCCGATGCCCCGATCCTCGACCTCCACGGTCACGGTTCGCTCGCCCGCCCGGAGGCGGACGTCGACCCGCTTCGCATCCCCCGAGTACTGGAAGGCGTTGTCGAGCAGGTTGGACACCGCCTGCCGGAGGGCCTCGGCGTCGCCGCGCACCTCCGGGAGCGGCTCCTGGACCCGGAGATCCACCTGGAAGCCCTCGTGGCCCACCCGGTGGCGTGCGGTCGTCACCAGCTCCTCGACGAGCCCGGCCAGGTCCACGGGCTCCGAACGGAACTCCTTCCGGCCTTCGTCGATGCGGGCCAGGTCCAGGACGTTCGTCACCAGCGCGGAGAGCCGGGCGCTCTGCTCGACGAGCACGTCGTAGTACCACTGCCTCCGCTCCTCCGACGCGACGCGGCCGGTCTGCAGCATCTCCGAGAGCTGGAGGATGGAGGTCAGGGGGCTCCTGAACTCGTGGGACACGGTGGAGACGAAGTCGGACTTGAGGCGGGCCAGCTCGACTTCGTGATTCACCGCGCGGACCGTGAGCACCAGGCCGAAGGCCAGGATCGTGGCGATGGCCAGGAACATGTAGAGGTAGACGCTGTGGCTCGACGTCAGGAGCACCCGCCACGGGTCCTGGGGTCGCGCGTGGAACTCGACGAGCCAGGGCGGGAAGTTGCCGGCGAGCGTCGCGCTCAGCGTCGGGGGGCCGGCGGGAGGGTCGGCGCCGGCCAGGACCGCGTGCCCGTCGCGGTCCCGCACGATCCAGCCCGAGGCGCCCGGGTCGAGGCCCTGCTCCAGGAGTGGACGCACGAGGGACTGGACGGCCCACCGCTCGTCCAGCACCAGCCCCCAGCGC
>JASFUL010000639.1:0-3059 GCA_050050315.1 Gemmatimonadota bacterium | reverse complement strand
CCGGCCGGACCGTGTTCGAGCCCATCGGCTTCGACGCCTTCGGGATCCACTCCGAGAACTTCGCGCTGAAGCAGAACGTCCACCCGATGGACCTGATCCCGGCCAACGTCGCGAACTTCACGCGGCAGCTCCGCCGCATCGGTGGGATGTTCGACTGGGCGCACACGGTCAACACGACCGATCCGGCCTACTACGAGTGGACCCAGTGGATCTTCCTGAAGCTCTTCGACGCCGGGCTGGCGGAGCGGAAGGAAGCTCCGGTCAACTGGTGCCCGTCGTGCAAGACGGTGCTGGCCAACGAGCAGGTCATCGCGGGCGCGTGCGAGCGGTGCGACACGCCCGTGGAGCAACGCCGCATCGCCCAGTGGTTCTTCCGGATCACGGAGTACGCCGACCGCCTGCTGGAAAACCTCGACCGGATCGACTGGTCCGAAACCACGACGAAGGCCCAGCGGAACTGGATCGGACGCTCCGAGGGCGCCGAGCTGGACTTCCCGGTGCTGCCGACGGAGGTGGCCGAGTCGCTGGCCGCCGGGGAGCGCGACGCGGTGGAGGACCCCGAGCGACTGGCCTCGGAGGCGCCCCTGATCCGGGTCTTCACGACGAGACCCGACACCGTCTTCGGCGCGACCTACATGGTGCTGGCACCCGAGCACCCCCTCGTGGACGACCTCACCACCGACGCCCGCCGGGACGAGGTCGAGGCGTACCGCCGGAGGGTGGCCGCCCTCGACCTGGTGGCCCGCCAGAAGGTGGAGAAGCAGAAGACGGGCGTCTTCACCGGGGGCTACTGCCTCAATCCGGCGACCGGCGAGCCGATTCCGGTGTGGGTGGCCGACTACGTGCTGATGGCCTACGGCACGGGCGCCATCATGGCGGTGCCCGGCCACGACGAGCGCGACTTCGAGTTCGCCACGAAGTTCGACCTCGAGATCCGTCGCGTGGTGGCGCGCGGCGTCGAGGGGGCCGAGGAGCCTCTGGAGGAGGCGTACCTCGAGGGCGGCGTCCTGGTGAACTCGGGTCGCTTCGACGGGCTCGAGGTGGCCGAGGGAACGAGGCGCATCGTCGAGTGGCTGGAGGGGCGAAGCCTGGCCGAGTTCCAGGTCAACTACCGCCTGCACGACTGGTGCATCTCGCGGCAGCGGTACTGGGGTCCGCCGATCCCGATCGTGCACTGCGACGCGTGCGGGCCCGTCGGCGTGCCCGAGGAAGAGCTGCCCGTCGAGCTGCCCCGGGTCGAGGACTTCAAGCCGGGTGACGAGGGCGTGAGCCCCCTGGCCAGGGTCGAGGCGTGGTACCGCACGCGCTGCCCCCGGTGCGGCGGTCCGGCGCGCAGGGAGACCGACGTCAGCGACACGTTCCTCGACAGCGGCTGGTACTTCCTGCGCTACCCGTCCACGGACTTCGGCGACCGCGCCATGGAGGCGGGGCTGACCGGGAAGTGGCTGCCGGTGGACTGCTACATCGGCGGCAACGAGCACGCGGTGCTACACCTCATGTACGCCCGCTTCCTCACCATGGTGCTCCACGACCTGGGCCACCTGGACTTCGAGGAGCCCTTCACCCGCTTCCGCGCCCACGGGCTCATCACCCACGACGGCGCGAAGATGTCGAAGAGCCGGGGCAACGTCGTCATTCCCGACCCGATCATCGAGGAGTACGGGGCCGACACGTTCCGCACCTACCTCATGTTCCTGGGTCCCTTCGAGGAGGGCGGCGACTACCGGGACGAGGGCATCAGCGGCCCCCACGGCTTCCTGCACCGACTCTGGGATACCGTCGTGGCCGCGGAGGACGGGGATCCGGACCCGGACGTCGAGAGGAAGCTCCATCAGACCGTGGAGCAGGTCTCCCGGCAGATGCCCGAGCTGGCGTACAACACCTGCATCGCCGCGATGATGGAGTACCTGAACGCCGTGCGTGCGGGTGGGCGGACGGCCTCACGAGGGGAGGTCGAGGCCCTGGTCGTCATGCTCGCCCCCTTCGCACCCCACCTGGCCGAGGAGCTCTGGGAGCGGCTGGGCCACGACGGCAGCGTCTTCGACGGAGCCCGATGGCCCGAGTGGGACGAGGAGAAGGCCCGGGAGGAATCCGTGCAGCTGGCCGTGCAGGTCAACGGGAAGCTGCGCGCCACCGTCGCCGGTGCCGCCGACATGGACCGGGCAGCCGCCGAGTCGCTGGCCCGGAGCGACGCCAACGTCGCGCGCTACCTGGAAGAGGGCGAGGTGCGCCGGGTGGTGTACGTTCCCGGACGCCTGGTGAACTTCGTCGTGACCTGACCGAGAGAGCCCCCACCCGCCGGCGCTCCGGCGCCGGCTCCACCCGATCACGAGCGCGAGCCGATGACGCCTGCCCGACCCTCCGCCGACCTCGAGCGTCTCATGATCGACGCCGTCCGCGTCCTCTCGATGGACGCGGTACAGAAAGCCGGGTCCGGTCATCCCGGCACCCCCATGGCGCTGGCCCCGGCGGGGTACGAGCTCTTCACGCGCCACCTCAGGCACAACCCGTCCAATCCGTCGTGGCCCGACCGGGACCGCTTCGTGCTGTCCGCGGGGCACGCGTCGATGCTTTTCTATTCGCTCCTCCACCTGACGGGCTACGACCTCTCTCTCGACGAGATCGAGGACTTCCGCCAGTGGGAGTCGAAGACCCCGGGCCACCCCGAGGTCCACCACACCCCGGGCGTGGAGACCACGACGGGGCCCCTGGGACAGGGGATCGCGAACTCGGTGGGCATGGCGCTGGCCGAGCGGTGGCTGGCCCGACGATTCAACCGGCCGGGCCACACCGTCGTGGACCACCGCACCTGGGCCTTCTGCTCCGACGGCGACCTGATGGAGGGAATCAGCCACGAGGTCGCGGCGCTGGCCGGGCACCAGAAGCTCGGCAAGCTCACCTGGGTGTGGGACGACAACCGCATCACCATCGAGGGGTCCACCGACCTGGCCTCCTCCACGGACCAGGCGCGTCGCTTCGAAGGGTACGGCTGGCGCGTGATCGAGGTGGCGGACGGGAACGACCCGGAGGCGATCGACGAGGCCTTCCGTACGGCCTCG
>JASFUL010000638.1:0-3071 GCA_050050315.1 Gemmatimonadota bacterium | reverse complement strand
TGCTGTACGTCCCCAACCAGGGAGATCCGCGAGGGACTCAGGGCCTCTACGTGCGAGTGGACGGGGCGCCGGCGGACTTCATCGAGCCGGTGCGCCAGGCCGTCTGGTCGGTCGACCCGTCCCAGCCCATCGCGGAGATGGGGTCCATGTCCGCGCTCGTGGGGTCCTGGGTCGCCATCCCCCGGGCGACGCGGGCGCTCCTGTCGACGCTGGCGGCCCTCTCCCTCCTGCTGGCCGCGGTGGGCGTGTTCGGCGTCGTCGCGTTCGCCGTGCGCTCCCGACGTTCCGAGCTGGGGGTCCGGCTCGCCCTGGGTGCGTCGCCGGACCGCCTGATGGTCGAGGTGGCCCGTACGGTCGCCCCGGTCGCGACGCTCGGGATCGTCGTCGGCGTCGCCGGGGGCCTCGTGGGGGCCGAGAGCGCCCGGGCCGTCCTCTACGACGTCAGCCCGACGGACCTGCCGTCCGTGGCGGGCGCCGTGGCGGCCCTGGTCGCCGCGGCGGCCGTGGCCACCTGGCTCCCAGCCCACAGGATCTCGCGGATCGACCCCACCGAGGCCATACGCGCCGAGTGAGGGGGAGGGGCGTCAGCGACGACCTCGTCGCCCGCCACCCCCTCCCCGCATCTCGCCCCCGCCCCCCAGGGCCCACGACACGCTGATCCGGGCGCTGCGGGTGGACTCCTCGCTCCTCCCGATCAGGACGTAGTCCAGATCCCGGAGACGCCTCGACGAGCGCTGCAGCGCGAACGGGTCACGGAGGGACAGCCGCACCGAAGCGCGGTCGTCGAACAGCCGGTACCGCAGCCCGAAGTCGGCCCGGTACCGGGCCTCCGCCCGCCCCTGGGGCAGGTCGGTGGGCGGGGAGTAGGAGAGGTTGGCCTGGGCGCTCAGGTCCTCGGTGACCCGGCCGTTCAGATTGACCCGGCTCGAGACCCGAAGGGAGCTACCCGAGTAGCGCTCGTCCAGGTTGCTGGCGTCCCGGCTCTCGTGGCGGGCCGAGATGCCGAGGTTGCCGCTCCAGTCGCCGCGGCGGGGGAACGACCACGTCAGCGAGAGGCCCCAGCTCTCGCGCGATGCCACGTTCTGATAGGTCCGGGTCGACACGCCGAGGTCGTCGACGGTGGTGATCTGCGCCCAGTCGTGGTTCGTGACGCTGTAGTACGGCGACAGCCGCAGGCTGCCCGCGTCCATGGACCACCGGGCGTGCAGGGCGAAGGAATGGGTGAAACGTGGCTCGATCTCCGGATTGCCGACGCGCCGTTCCAGGGGGTCGGTGGAGCGGTCGACGGGGTTGAGCACCGACATTCCGGGACGTCCGACGCGCCGGGAATAGGACATCCGGACGTTGCGCCGGTCGTCGATGCGCCACGACAGGTTCGCGCTGGGAAAGAGGTTCGTGTAGATCCGTCCGAACGGATCGCCGTCCGGCACCTCGAAGCGCATGTGCACGCTCTCGAGACGGAGGCCGCCCTGCAGGCTCAGGTCGCCGAACCCCCGCTGCACGGTGGCGTACACGGATTGGCTCGTCTCGCGCCGTTCGGCTCCGCGGTCCGTGGTCTCCCCTTCCGGGCGGGTCTCCGGGTCGTCGAAGAGGTGGAGGAGTCGGTCGTCGTCCGAGTCGGTCCGCTCCGCCCGCCACCCCAGCTCGACCTCGCCCCGCTCTCCCCACGGGCGCACGTAGTCCACGCTCAGCGTGAGCTCCGTCTGGAGCTCGTCCTGGTCCTCCAGCGTGAGCTCCGCCGGAAGCAGGACCTCCTCACCGGGCTCGGCCCCTTCCGTGATCTCCTCACGGAGATCTTCCCACCCGGTGTCCCGCTCCAGCTCCAGCTCCACCTCGAGCTCGTGCGCCCGAGGCTCCCAGCGGTATTCGAAGGAGGAGGCGAGGTCGAAGGCCATGTCCCGCGAGTCCGACAGGCGGGCCCGGTCGTAGGCCAGGATCGGTGACTCGAGGTCGCTCAGGTGGGTCGTGGTGGTGAGGCCCGCCGACTCGCTGCCCGACCCCGAGACCCGCCCCTCCAGGCGGAGCTGCGTCCGCTCGCCGGGCGCGTACCGCATCTCCAGATCCGCGTTGCTGGAGACCCCGGACCGGTCCGAGCGGGAGTCCCGGCGGAGGAAGGCGGGATCCACGAAGAGGTTCTGGCGCAGGTCGTACGAGGTGCTCTCGGAATCGGATAGCCGCACGAACCCTCCGCCGTCGACGGTCCAGTCGCCCCGCTGGAGCGTGCCCCGACCCCCGACGCCGTACTGGCCCCGGGTCCCGGCGTTGGCGAAGACCGTCCCGCTGAGCCCGAGCTCCACGCCCTCCTTCATCACGAGGTTCACGATCCCGCCCCCACCCTCGGCGTCGTAGCGCGCGGAGGGGTTGTCGATGACCTCGATTCTCTGGAGGTAGTCGGCGGGGAACTGCTCGAGGAAGACCGAGAGGGACTCGCCCGACATCGGGGCGGGCCGTCCGTTGATGTAGATGGCCACCGACTGGCTTCGCAGGGTCGGGCGCCCGTCGATGTCGACCTCGAGGTCGGGGATCGTAGCGAGGGTCTCGGTGACGGAGGCGCCCTCCGTCCCGGGCATCACGCCCACGTTGTAGGACGTGCGGTCCGCCTCGTAGGTCACCACGGTGCGCTCGGCCGACACCGTGATGGGCGTCACCTCCACGGCTTCCACCGGCATGACCAGGCGACCCAGGTTCCGGACCTCGGCCTCGGCGACCTCGAACGGCTCGGTGAAGACCGTCCCGTAGCCCAGGCTCGTCAGGCGCACGCGGAAGATCCCCTCGGGCACGCCCTCCAGCCGGAAGCGGCCCTCGGCGCCGGTGACCGTCGCAGCCACCCTCACGCTGTCGGACGCGAAGAGCAACTCCACCGAGATCGACGGGATCGGCGTCCCGGGATCCTCGGCCAGCACGGTGCCGAGGACCTCGGCCGACCCCCTGGGGACGACCCGCTGCTGCGCCCGGAGCGGCCCGGGCCACAGTCCCGGCAGCAGGACGATCGTCGCAGCGACGAGATGACGCGAGATCCCCATCCCCCTCCCCCCTGATTGCCGTCGTGGGGTCCTGACCCGGGGACAACT
>JASFUL010000637.1:0-3080 GCA_050050315.1 Gemmatimonadota bacterium | reverse complement strand
GAAAACAGTGCGGCCGGAGCCGACCCACCGGTGGGGCGTGGGGGCCTGGACGATCTCGCCGTCCGCGTTGCGCACCAGGTCGCCGGGGCGGAGGTCGCCGCCGGGCAGCGGTACGGGCGGTTCTCGCTGCGGCGTCTCGCCGCCCTCGGCCTGAATCTTCCGCTGAATCTCGCGCCCGAAGCCGTCCGAGTAGGAGAGGCCGATCTGGATCCTGGTGGACTCGCCGCCCGGATCGTGGAGGTGGGTCTCCCGGGCCAGGGTGGCGGCGAAGGGCGGCTGGCCGGCGCGCGGGTACCGCTCGAGGTCGTAGACGATGCGGGAGGTCGCCTTGCCCAGGAGAAAACCCGCCCGAGCCCGCGGGTCGGCGACGAAGGCCTGAAGCTCTGGCAGCGGCGGGTCGGGGTCGAAGCCCTCCAGAAGGTCGCCGAGGCTCTCGTCCTCCTTACCCATCACCGCCGTGGCCACCACCATGCCCAGAGCGTCGAAGGCGGCGGCGGTGCGGTTGCCGTTGGGGTCGGTGATCCGGTGGGGTTGTAGCACGCGGTAGTCGTTGGCCACCTCCACGGTGTTGCCGAGCGCGTCCCGGGTGCCGGTGGCGAGGAGGTCGTGGCCGTCGTAGTCCACGACGGTGCTCTGGCCGAACGGGTCGGCCGCCTTGCGTGGGAGGTAGAAGTGCCGGCGGGCGGTGCCCAGCTCCTGCGCGGCGGTGGCCGCGGGGTCTGTGACGTCCGCGCCCGGATCGAAAAACGACCGGCCCGAGGGGATCCACCAGCCCCCGTCCATGACGACGTAGCCGCCCTGATCGGCGCCGGTCCCTTCCAGGAGATCGCCCACGGGTAGGGCGAGCTCGGCCAGAAGGTCTTCTTCGGGCTGGCCGGGCTGCCGGCGCCGAAAGACCTGGGCCAGCAGACCCGGCGTCAGGGCCAGGCGGTAGCTCTCCCCGGGCAGGGCCAGGGGCTCAGCCTCGCCGAGGGGGAGGAGGGCGGTCAGGTCGTCTCTCCGGTAGAGGGTGCGGACGTGCTCGATCCGCCGCTTCTGCCGCGTGACGCCGTCCGGGGTTTCCTCGTAAGGGATCTCCACCGCCGAGGCCAGGGTGGCGAAGTTGTCCCGGGTCCAGTCCTCGAAGCGGAAGCGCAGGGCGCCGGCGTCCGGCTGGAAGCCGGTGAGCTCGTAGGTCCTCGTTTCGGCCGGCAGCGGCGTTCGGTAGTGGGCCGCTGTCAGCAGCGGGTTGGTGACGGCGTTCTCGGTGTAGGTGATCAGCAGCCGGGTCTGCCGGGCCTGGTCCTCGGCGTTCAGTGCCGGATCGGTGGAGGGAGACCGACGGCCGTAGCCGATGGCGAGCTCCCGCAGCACGTTACCGTAGGGGTCCACCTCCAGGGTCAGGGCGTGCTGGACGCGGGGGTCTTCGGGAGAGCGCTCGTAGTGGTAGGTGATCGCTTCGCGGGGGTGGGTGAAGAAGACCGCGTGGCGGTTGTCGCCTCGGGGTTGCACCGGTCGGACGGTGAAGTTCTGCTCGGTGACGGTGTAGGGGTGCTCCGCCCTGTCGGTCCGGTCGAGTGCGTAGACCTCCCGGCGGAGCATGGAGCCCTTGAGGGCGCGGCAGGCTTCGCGTTCCTCCTCGACGGTCAGGCCGCCTGGAAGGAGGGTGTCCGGTAGCAGGCGCTTCCTCGCCTCGACATCGTCGTCCGCCCAGGCCGGCTCGCGGTAGTACTCGCCCCGGTCCGTCTCATCCACCAGGCCGGCGAAGTGGTTGGAGACGCGATCGCGGCCCAGGTAGACCCCGGTGTGGAACCAGGTCTTCGTCAGCACGGGTGGCACGTGCGAGCCGGCATCCTCGTTGCTCGCCTCGGGGAGCCTGCCGTCGGCGGTGAGGGCCGCGAGCTCCTCGGTGTCCCTCTGCTCGACCATTCCGAAGCCGCGGAACTCCCGCTCCTCGCCGTCGAAGTAGCCATGGTGGTACGCCGAGCGGGTGACGAAGCGGTTGCCGCTGATGTGGTCGAGGGTCACGACCCGCTCGACCACGTGGACGGGGAACGGGAGCCGGGTGACCCAAGGCCGACCTTCCCGTTTGTCCTGCAAGTAGAACTTCGTGGAGGGGGCGTACTCGACCCGGGTCTCGGCCCCGAGGTTGTTGGTCGTCCTCACCAGCAGGTGGGGCTTCCGCCCCCCCATCAGGTTCACGTAGCGCATCGGGCGGCCGCGGTTCCCCGGCAGGGGGGACGACCAGACCAGGCAGGCCGTGCCGTTGCCGAGCAGGTCGGTGGCGTCGATCGAGACGAGATCGTCCACCGGCGGGGAGACGGCCAGGCGCCGCGGCGGGCTCCAGCCGTTGCCGGACTGGTTGAAGTGGAGGCGCACCCCGTCGCGGTGGAGGTAGATGAGATCGGTGGTTCCGGAACCGTCGATGTCGGCCAGCAGGAGACGATTGGGCTCGAACTGGTCCGGATTGTCGAACCGGGGCGCGCCGTCCATCGTGACCTTGGCGCCGAAGCGGCCGTGGCCGAGGTTAGGCCAGTAGCAGAGCTCGCCGTTGCGGATGCGTACCAGATCGGTGAGGCCATCACCAGACATGTCCGCCAGGTGGATGGTCTGGACGCTCTCGGCGAAGACCAGCCGCGGGCCCCGCTCCTCGTCGAAGGCCTGACGGACCTGGCGCGCCGGGCCGAAACCCTCCTCGCCGAGGGACGAATGCCACACGAAAACGTCGTCCTCGGTGATCAGCATGTCGGCGCGACCATCTCCGTCCAGGTCGACGAAGCGGAGGTTGGGATCGCGGGTGTCGCGCCGGAGACGTGATGGGAACGGCCGGAAGCGCTGCCAGCCCTCCGCCTCGTCGTGCTCGTAGAGACCCGGGGTCGGGCCGTCCAACACCACCAGGTCGGGCAGGCCGTCGCCGGCGAGGTCCATGAATCGCGCCTCTCCGCCGGCCAAGGGGAGGTTGGGCTTGGTGGCGACGAGCTCCTGGGGTGCAAGCTCGACTCGCCCCTCGCTCGCGGGGCTCAGATTGCGCTTGTAGAACCAGGCGTCCGCCTGCTCGGTGAGGACGCCGGGGATGCCCTCGCCGTGGAGGTCGGTCCACC
>JASFUL010000636.1:0-3093 GCA_050050315.1 Gemmatimonadota bacterium | reverse complement strand
TAGGATGGAGAGAATGACCGCGGCGCTCTCGACGAGGATCCGTCGCCAGTGGATGCGATTCGAGCGGGGGTCCGCCACGTCTCCTCCCTCCGGGTTTCCCGGTCGAGTCATCGCGTTGCTCCCGAGCGCGCCTCCCGGCGCTCGAACCGAGAGGTGGCGAGAAGCTCTCGACCGAGGGGGGAAGCCCGATAGAGTCGCTCGACGTACCCCCCGGGGCCGAGGGGCTCGAACTCCCAGGTCCGCCACTCGGGCCCGCCTTCCGCCAGCTCGTCCAGGTAGGTCGTCCGAACGAGCCCGGTCCCGGGGTCCCTCGTGGCCCGCAAGGTCTGGCGGCGGCCGAGCCCGTCCATCCAGAGGACGTCGTACACCCCCGGCTCCAGCACCTGCCAGTACATCAGGGCCTCGAAGCTCGACCCGTTCGCCATGGTCACCGTCATGTCCGCTCGCAGGAACCGCCCCTGGAGCACCCGGCTCCAGGAGCGGCCGAGCGTGAGCGGGTCGCCTTCGTAGGCGCCCTCTCCTTGCCACTCGCCGAGGACGTGGGACGTGAAGGGATCGTCATCGAGCGTCTGGACGTGCGCCGGCGGGGCCGTGACCGCGACGGTGGCCAGCAGGACGACGGCGCCCTGCAGGACGAGAAGCGGTCGCCCCGAGGACCGGGTCGACCGGTCCGCACCGTGCCGGCCGGGGTGACGGGCACCGCTCGCCCGAATCACCGGAATCGCCCCTCCCTCAGGAACCTCACCGTGGCGTCGGCCACATCCTGTCGGTTCATGATGAACGTGTGGGTGGCCGGAACCACCAGAAAGTCCGAGAGGCCCTCCACCCGGGCACGCTCCACGGCCACCTTGCCGTCGTCGGGTCCCGGGATCAGCCACGACCCGATGGGGTTCAGACTGCGGTTTCCGGCGATGACGCCGAGGGAGAACCCGACCGGACCCAGCTCGGCCGGAAGGCCCAGGGAGTCCGTGCCGAGCCGACTTCCCGCCGGGCCCAGCAGCGCCGTCAGGAGAGGGGAGGGAGCGAGCGCGTCGACCACCTCGCTCCCCTGGTTCGGCGGACTCAGCATCACGACCCGACCCCCGTAGGACGGCCGTGACGCCAGATACGCCCGCACCAGGATGCCGCCCATCGAGTGCGTGACGAAGTGCACGGAGTCGGCCTCCTCCTCGCAGCAGCTCTCGACCGCGGAAGCGAGCGAGTCGACGAGCGCCTCGAGGGGCCGTCGCGTCGACGGGTAGTCGACGCTGACGACGCGGAATCCCGCACCCTCCAGACGGTGCTCCAGCAGCGCCATCGACGTGGCGCTCCGCCCGAGACCGTGCACCAGGATCGCGGTCCCGAGGGACTCCGGCCCGCCCGAGCCCTTCACGACGAGGTCGACCAGGACCGGGCGGTGGTCCGACGCGACGGGCTCCTCCAGGACCTCCCCCCCGAGGACCTCGAATCGATCGCGGGGTCGCAAGAGAACGAAGTCGATCTCCCGGGCGGGGGCGTAGGAAGGAAAGGTGAGACGGTCGACGCCTTTGTCCACCACGACCCAGGACGACTCCAGGCGCTCGAGGACCGCCGAACCGGGGCGTGAGTTGAAGTCCCCGGCCAGGATCGTGGGTACCGGATCGTCGGCGAGCTGCTCCTCGAGGCTCGCCACCTGGGCCAGTCGCTCCTCCTCCGTACGATAGAAGTGGATGCCCACGAAGCGGAGCGGCGTCCGGGTGCCGGGGAGGACGACCGTGACCGCCAGGGCGGTCCGCGGCTCCGCGCCGGCCGGCAGACGCAGGTTGCTGGACTCCTCGGGTGGGAGGCGGGACAGGATCGCCATCCCGTACGCCCCGCCCTGATAGGGCATGAAGGAGCCGAACGCGGCGTGCATGCCGGTCGCCGAGGCCAGCTCCGCCGTCTGATCGACGACGCCGGTCCTCTCGACCATGCTGTCGACTTCCTGGAGTGCGACCAGGTCGGGATCGACCGCCTCGATCACGGCCGCGATCCGCCCGAGGTCCAGCGCCGAGTCCACCCCTTCACCGTGGTGGATGTTGTACGCCAGGACCCGGATCGTGTCGGCCGTGGCCTGTCCGTTCGGCCCCCCGGACCCGCCCGGGGGGCCCTCCGCCCGCTGGACGCGCCCCGTGTCGGTCGCGACCGCCTCGCTACGAGGCGGGGCCGAGTCCCGTCCGACGCAGGCCAGAAGGAGGGAGCACGCCGCGAGTCGCGCGACGCGAAGGGCGCTCGACCGGACGGCCCACGACCCGGCGGGCCCCGGACGGCCGGACGAGGTTCGTCGAAGGGCGGTCATCTTCCCCAGAAAGGAGGGTCGCCTCATCGGAAGTCAAGGGGGGCCGCACCGGGGGCCGGTTCGCCCCTGGCGGCGCTCATTCCGTCAGCCTCCTCACCGCCTCGACCATGGTCGCGAGGCCGTGAGGACTCGACCCGAGGAAGAGCGACGGCTCGGTGAGCTCGAGCTCCATGACGCGGGGCCCACCCTCCCCCCGGACGATGTCCACCCGTGCGTACAGCGGGACGGGATCGATCCACTCCGTCGCCGCCACCGCCAGCTCGACGGTCCCCGCGTCGGGCTCCGTCGGCCGCACGCGCCCGCCGAGGCGCTCCTGGGACCGGAAGTCCCCTTCGGGAGGTTGGCGAACGACGGCGTGGGACGGACGTCCCTCGATCACGACCACGGAGATCTCGCCCTCTTCCACCACCCCTCGGAGGAACGGCTGGAGGAGCCACGTCCCCTTCCACCCGCCGTCGGCCCGGTCGCCCGGGACGCGGACGACACCGTGACCGTCCAGCCCGACGGCGGGCTTGAGCACACCGTCGGACCACCCGTGCTCGCGAAGCCGCACCCGCACGTCCTGGGGCGAGGGGTCGGAGAGCGCGACGCTGGGAACGGTCGGGACGCGCTCACCCAACTCGAGGAGGTACCGCTTGTCGGTGTTCCAGCGGACCAGCGACGGGCGATTGTACAACCGTGGAACCGCGGCCGCCCACGCCAGGAAGTCACGGTGCTTGTGGTGGTAGTCCCAGGTCGACCGGATCACGGTCGGTGGCGCCTCCGCCCACCGCACCCCCGGATCGTCCCACGCCACC
>JASFUL010000635.1:0-3102 GCA_050050315.1 Gemmatimonadota bacterium | reverse complement strand
CTGGGTGGCGCGCGGTGGTTCGCCGGGGACATGATGGGTGGGCCACGGAAGATGCCGTCCGTGCCACGGAGCGGGATCGACGGGCGATTCCGCCTCCCTGACCCTCCCCAGGAGCCAGGTATGTCCGACGTCGTGTCGCGGACCCTCCCGCTCGCGGTCCGCGAAGGCCGCCTTGAGGACTGCCGGTCGTTGATGCACGAGATGGTCGAATCGACGAGGGCGGAAGACGGCGCCCTGGCCAACGAGTGGTACCTCACCGAGGACGGGACCGAGTGTGAGCTCTACGAGCGGTACGCCGACTCTCCCGCCGTCCTGGCCAACCTCGGAACGTTCAGAGACAGATTCGCCGAACGGTTCCTCTCGTGCGTGGCGCCCACCCGCCTCCACGTCTACGGGGATCCGACCCAGGAAGCGCGGGCCGTGCTCGATGGCCTCGGCGCCGCCTATCTGGGGTGGTTCGGCGGCTTCAGGGGCTAGAGAGTTCTTCGCTCACCGCGCATCCGCCTTCCGAGGATGACCACGCTCAGCGACCGACCGGGTGGACCGAAAGGGTACGTCCACGGATACGGCGAGAGGGAAGCTCAACGCCTGCTGGACCAGGCCGACTCGGTCCGGGAGCTGATCCACCACGACACCGGGTTCTCCCCGCGCAGCCTGATTCTGGAGGTGGCCTGCGGTGTCGGCGCGCAGACCGTCGCGTTGGCCTCCCGGCTTCCCTCGTGCCGCATCGTGTCCTTCGACCGGATCCCCCGCTCCGTCGAGATGGCGGCGGACCGCGTCCGCTCCGCGGGGATCACGGCGGTGGGCTTCGTCGCGGCCGATCTGTTCGCAGCACCCTTCCCACCCGGGCGCTTCGACGGCCTCTTCGTGAGCTATCTGCTCGAGCATCTGTCCGATCCGCTCGCGGCGCTGGAGCATTGCCGCGGGCTCCTTCGGTCCGGCGGAGAGCTCGTGGTGGTCGAAGGCGATCATGGGTCGTGCTACTTTCATCCGAGCACTCCGGAATCGGTCCGGGCGTGGGAGTGCCTCATCGAGGTCCAGGCCGGGCTCGCCGCCGACTCCGAGATCGGGCGCAGGCTCTACCCGCTGGTCCGGGCCGCGGGATTCGACGACGTGCGGGTCTCGCCCCGGATGGTGTACGCGGACGAGAGCCGCCCGGAGCTCCGGCGGCGGTTCGTGCTGCGAACGATCGTCCCCATGGTGGAGGGGGTGCGGGAGCGAGCCCTCGCGGCCGGGCTCATGTCGGCGACGGGCTGGGAGAAGGGGATCGCGGACCTGTGGGCGACCGGCGAGGATCCGGAGGGGACGTTCTGCTACACCTTCTTCAAGGCGACCGCACGCAAGCCCGTCCAGCCGGCTGTACCTTCCTCCGGATGAGGGCGTGTCGCCCGCGCCGCCCGGCCTCCCCGACCCAGGTGCGTAGGCGTCCGCCGGCCACGTCGAGATCGTGGTGCGGGTCCCGCGGGCTGCTCGTACTTTCAGGAATCACCTTGTGAACGGAGGCAGAGGGTGCGTGCGATGACCCGAATCCCCCTCATTCTTTTGGCCTCGGTCGTGGTCGCACCGAACCTCGCCGCCCAGGCCGCGGGCGTCGGCCGGTCGCTCACGGACCCCGACACGGAACGGCGGATCGACGGGCTGCTCGCGCGCATGACCCTGGACGAGAAGATCGGCCAGCTCAACCAGTACTCGAGCACGTTCGACGTGACGGGACCGCCCCCGACCGGCGGTGCCGACGAGCGACGCTACGAGCACATCCGCTCCGGTCGCGTCGGGGCCATGCTCAACCTCACGGGGGCCGCCGCCACGAGGCGAGCTCAGGAGCTGGCGGTCGAGGGGAGCCGTCTCGGCATTCCCCTCCTCTTCGGGTATGACGTGATCCACGGGTTCAGGACCATCTTCCCCATCCCGCTGGCCGAGGCCGCGAGCTGGGATCCGGACGCGGTCCGCAGGTCGGCCGAGGTCGCGGCACGGGAGGCCGCCGCCGCCGGTGTGCACTGGACGTTCAGCCCCATGGTCGACGTCAGCCGGGACCCCCGCTGGGGCCGCGTCATGGAGGGCTCGGGGGAGGACCCGTATCTGGGGGCCCGCATGGCCGTCGCCCGCGTGCGGGGCTTCCAGGGAGAGGATCTCGCCGACCCCACCACCCTCGTGGCGTGCGCAAAGCACTTCGCGGGATACGGCTTCGCGGAGGGGGGGCGGGACTACAACACGGTGGACGTGAGCGAAGCGACGTTGCGGGACGTGATCCTCCCGCCGTTCGAGGCGGCGGTCGAGGCCGGCGTGGCGACGGTCATGAACGCCTTCAACGTGCTGGACGGCATTCCGGCCACCGGAAATGCGCACCTCCAGCGCGACATCCTCAAAAGCGCGTGGGACTTCCAGGGCTTCGTCGTCTCCGACTACTGGTCCATCCGCGAGATGGTCGCCCACGGCGTGGCCCGGGACGAGGCCGCGGCCGCCGGCCTGGCCATCCGGGCGGGAAGCGACATGGACATGGAATCGAGCGCCTACCTCGAGCACCTCGGGTCGTTGATCGAGTCGGGCGCCGTGGACCGGCGCCTCCTGGACGACGCGGTGAGGCGCGTGCTCCGGGTGAAGTTCGCGCTCGGCCTCTTCGACGATCCGTACAGGTACTCGGACGTGGAGCGCGAGGAGGCGAGCACGCTCGCGCCCGAGAACCTGGCGGTCGCCCGCGACGTCGCCCGGAGGTCCATCGTGCTCCTGAAGAACGAGGGCGACCTCCTTCCGCTCGACGGAAGACATCGGAGGATCGCCGTGATCGGTGCGCTGGCCGCGGACGAGGATTCGCCTCTGGGGTCCTGGCGCGCCCAGGGTGCCGCGAACTCGGCCGTCTCCCTGCTGGAGGGCCTCCGGGCCGCCGTGGGGCCGGGTACCACGGTCACGTACGCGAGAGGGTACGAGCTCGCCGTGGGGCCGCGCTCGTTCAACCGCGAGCTGACCCTCGAGCTGGCGGACCGCTCCGGTTTTCCGGACGCGCTGCGAGCGGCGGCCGGGGCGGACGTCGTCGTCATGGCCCTCGGGGAGGAGGCGTTCCAATCGGGTGAGGGTCGCAGCCAGGCGGACATCACCCTGAAGGGG
>JASFUL010000634.1:0-3102 GCA_050050315.1 Gemmatimonadota bacterium | reverse complement strand
GGATCATGGGCCTTTCCATGGTCCTCCTGGGCGTGCTGATGGTGAGCCACATCCCCTACCCCGTGGTGCCCCGGATCGGCCTGCGGAGCTGGCGGGGGCGCTTCAACCTCGCCTTCATCCTGGCCTGCCTCTTGGCGGCGCTGACGATCCCGCGATACTTCTTCTTCCTCTTTCTCGTCACCTACACCGCGTGGGGCCTGCTGCGGTCGGTCCTGCTGGGGCTGGTCGAGCGGCTTCCGGACCGGGACCCGCTCCTGGACGTGGAGGAGGGCGAGCCGGACGACTCGGGTGCGGAGCTGCGCACCCTCGACTACACCGAGCTCTCGGCCGGGACGCGGCGTCCCGAGGGGCGCTCCCCGGCCCAAGCAACGGAGGACCACCCTTGAGTCGCTTCCATCTCGAGATCCACGTGATCCCCAGGCCCGGCATCCTGGACCCGGAGGGGAAGGCGATCCACCAGGCCCTCCGCTCCCTCGGCTACGACGGGACCCGGGACGTCCGCGTCGGCAAGGCGATCCATCTGGAGCTCGACGCCGACTCGGAGGAGGCCGCCCGCGACCGCGCCGACGAGATGTGCCGGAAGCTGCTGGCGAACCCCGTGACCGAGGACTACGAGATCCACTTCCTGGACAGACCTCCGGCTGGGGTGACCCCGGACGGGGATGACGAGTCGTGAAGGCGATCGTCGTCACCTTCCCCGGCTCCAACTGCGACTACGACCTTTACAAGGCTGTCCAGGAGGTCGGTGGAGAGGTGGAGTACCGGTGGCACCGGGACCGGGGCGTCGACGACGCGGACCTGGTCCTGCTGCCCGGCGGGTTCGCGTACGGAGACTACCTCCGCGCCGGCGCCATCGCTCGTTTCAGCCCGGTGATGGAGGACGTCGTCGCCTTCGCCCGGGGGGGCGGCCCCGTGCTGGGCATCTGCAACGGCTTCCAGGTGCTGTGCGAGGCGGGTCTCCTGCCGGGCGCCCTGATCCGGAACGACAACCTCAGGTTCGTGAGCCGCGACGTCCACGTCCGCGTCGAGCGCGACGACACGCTCTTCACCGGCGACTACGAGGTCGGTGACGTCCTCCGCATCCCGGTGGCCCACGCCGAGGGCAACTATCGGGCGGATCCGGGGACGCTGCGACGCCTCGAGGACGAGGGGCGGATCGTCTTCCGGTACGTCGACCGGGCCGGCGAGCGGACGCCGGCCGGCAACCCCAACGGTTCCCAGCACGACATCGCCGGAATCCTGAACCAGGAGGGCAACGTGCTCGGCATGATGCCCCACCCCGAACGGGCCATGGAGGGGATCCTCGGCTCGACGGACGGACTCGGCGTCTTCACCTCACTCATGAAGGGCCTCAGGCCCGCCGCGACACGGTAGAGCCCGGTCATGGACCCAGCTTCCCCCCCAGAGACGGCCCCGGCGAACGGTAGCGGGGCCGACGACGCGGCCTCTCCCGGACCCATTCGTCCCTCCGACGTGGATCCGCGGGACGGCGATCCGGAGATCACACCCGAGCTCGTGGCCGAGCACGGCCTGTCCCCGGAGGAGTGGGATCGGATCCGGCGCATCATGGGTCGGACCCCCACCTTCACCGAGCTGGGCGTCTTCAGCGCCATGTGGTCCGAGCACTGCGGATACAAGAACTCGAAGCGGCTGCTGCGCCTGCTGCCCACCGAAGCGCCGTGGGTCATCCAGGGCCCCGGCGAGAACGCCGGGGTGATCGACATCGGGGACGGCTACGCGGTGGCGTTCAAGATCGAGTCCCACAACCACCCCTCGGCGGTCGAGCCCTATCAGGGCGCGGCCACGGGGGTCGGCGGGATCCTCCGCGACATCTTCACCATGGGCGCGCGTCCGATCGCCGTCCTCGATTCGCTCCACTTCGGCGACCTCGACAGCGGCCGCGTGCGCTATCTGTTCGGCGGCGTCGTGCGCGGCATCGGTGACTACGGCAACTGCGTGGGCATCCCCAACATCGGTGGGGAGGTCCACTTCGACCGGGGGTACGAGGGCAACCCGATCGTCAACGCCATGTGCCTCGGCCTGATGAAGAAGGAGAACCTCATCCGCGCCGAGGCGGAGGGGGTGGGCAACACGCTGATGGCCGTAGGCGCGCGCACCGGCCGAGACGGCATCCACGGCGCCACCTTCGCCAGCGAGGAGCTCTCGGAGGACTCCGAGGCCAGCCGACCCCAGGTGCAGGTGGGGGATCCCTTCACGGAGAAGCTGCTCCTCGAGGCCAGCCTCGAGCTCATCGGGAGCGGCCACATCACGGGCATCCAGGACATGGGAGCGGCGGGGCTCACCTCCTCCGCGACCGAGATGGCCGGCCGCTCGGGCAACGGCGTCGAGATCGACATCGACCGGGTGCCCGTCCGTGAGCCCGGGATGACACCCTACGAGATCCTGCTGTCCGAAAGCCAGGAGCGGATGCTGGTCGTGGCGAAGAAGGGCCACGAACAGGGCGTGCGGGCGATCCTGGAGAAGTGGGAACTCGAGGCCCAGGAGATCGGCGTCGTCACGGACGACGGCCTCTTCCGGGTCCGGGAGTACGGGCGAACGGTCGTCGAGATCCCGGGCCTTCCCCTGACCGAGGGCTGCCCCACCTACGAGCGACCGGGGGTCGAGCCCGAAGAGATGCGGGAGCTGCGCCAAAGGGACTTCTCGGAGCTCCAGGACCTCCGGGGAGACCAGTCGGATACGCTCATGACCCTCCTCGGCTCGCCGAACCTGGCCTCCAAACGGTGGGTCTACGAGCAGTACGACACGACCGTCCGCACCGGGACGGCCGTCCGGCCCGGAGGGGACGCGGGGGCCGTCCGGATCCGGGGGACGACGAAGGCGGTGGCGGCCACGACCGACTGCAACGGCCGCTACGTCTTCCTGCACCCCCGGCGCGGTGCGATGATCGCCGTGGCCGAGGCCGCCCGGAACCTGGCCTGTGTGGGGGCGCTGCCCACGGCCGTGACGAACAACCTCAACTTCGGGAGCCCCCTGAAGCCGGCCATCTACCACCAGTTCCGCGAGGCGGTCCAGGGGATGGCCGAGGCTTGCCGGCTCTTCGAGACCCCCGTGACCGGGGGCAACGTCTCGTTCTACAACGAG
>JASFUL010000633.1:0-3107 GCA_050050315.1 Gemmatimonadota bacterium | reverse complement strand
CGGTGGTCGCCGTATCATCCCGTGCCCGAGACGGTGGGCGACGAAGCGACGAGGGACTCGGCGGCGCTCGTGATCGGCACGGTGCTCGACCGCCTGGACGCGCTCCCCGACCCGGCCCCCGACGCGCTGGCGGCGATGTTCCGCTCGGGCTCCCAGGCCGACCTGGCGCGAGCGCGCCACGAGCTGGGAGAGCTCCTCGCGAGGAGTGGCCGGCCGGCCCCCCCGGAGCTCCTGCGCGAGCTGCTCTTCCCCCTGATCGACTCCATCATGGCCGAAGGAGACGCGCCGTGGCCGGCCGTCGCGGGTCTGGTGGACCCCGGCGAAGGCCGCGTGCTCCACCGTTCCGCCGTGAGCTCGCACGGCGTCGGGGGTGTCCCCCGCTTCCTGCTTCGCGAGAACCTCCCCGGGGACCTCGACCTCCCGCCCGACCTCCCCCTCACCGTGATCTCCCGGGAAGCGTGGGAGGACCGGCCGAGGCGGAGGGGAGGATGGCTCCTGTCCTTCGACCCCGTCCGGCTCGCCGAGCCGTTCGTGGACCTGTCGTGGAGCTGGATCGTCTACGAGCCGCGCGCCGCCGACGAAGCGCCCTCCGGGTACGCGGGGGGTGGCAGGCTGGGACTGCTCCGGACGGAGGAGGGTTGGCGGGTGGTGGCGAGGAGCGCCTGGATCACCTGACCGGGCGACCGGCGGGCCCGGTCGTGCGAGGCATGCGCCCACCGCGGCCCCGTTCGCCGCTGAAGCGGGAGGACCCGCCGGACGTAGAAGCGGGTAGTCAATTCCAGGCACGAACGTCCGGCATCACCCCGACGACGGCATGAGCGAGCTCCAGCGCACCGAGACCCTGCAGGCCGAGCGTCCCGCGTCTACCCGCCCCGTCCTGACCGCGCTCCGCGACCTCGGCGGTCGCGCCACGCTGGGCGACGTGGTGGCGGCGACGGGCCTCGCCCGCGACCAGGCCGAAGCCTCCCTCCGGGAGCTGCTGGAGGAGCGGCGGGGCCACCTGGCCGTGGGCCAGGAGGGCACGCTGGTCTACGAGTTCGAGCCGCGCTTCATCCGCCGCGACGCGGTCTCGGTCTGGGAGAAGTTCAAGGAGGGCGCCTGGTCGCTCTTCAAGACGGGCTTCAAGATCTGGATCGTCCTGATGCTCGTCGTCTACTTCGTGGTCTTCGTGGCGCTCCTGATCGCGGCCATCTTCGCTTCGGACGACGACAGCGGGCTGGGCGACATCGGGGGCGGCGGACGGGGCCACGGCCACCGGGGAGGAGGCCGCTTCCCGTCGTTCTGGTTCTGGTACTTCTTCTGGACCCCCGACTGGTACTGGGGACGCCCCTACTACGGCGAACGCTGGGAGAAGGGCCGCAAGGTGAAGGTGCCCTTCTACAAGAAGGTGTTCTCGTTCGTCTTCGGGCCGGACCGGCCGCGCCCGACCCTGGAGCAGAGGGACCGCAGCGTCCTCCGGTTGATCCGGTCGCGCAAGGGCGTGCTCACGGCCGCCGAGCTGGTGCAGCACACGGGCGCCCCGCTGGCCGAGGCCGAGGAGGAGATGGGCCGGCTGATGGTGACCCACGGAGGCGACGCGCGCGTCTCCGACGAGGGGGAGGTGGTCTACGTCTTCCCCGAGCTCATGGTGAGCGCCCACGGGCGGGTCGCGGAGCGCGAGCCCGATCCGGCGTGGCGCCGGCTGGAGCCGAAGCTGTCCGTGACGGGCAACTCGAAGGGCACCAACGCGCTGATCGGCGGCATCAACGCCTTCAACATGGTGGCGGCGGCCACCGCCCCTCTCTTCATCTTCCCCCGCCTGGGCTTTTCGGGAACGGCCGCGTGGATCGGGCTCGTGTGGGTGCCTCTGGTGTTCAGCACGATGTTCTTCGGCATCCCCCTGGCGCGCTGGTGGGGCGTGGCCCGGGAGAACGTCAGGCGCGCCGCCCGCAACGTCCGCAAGGTATTGCTGGGGTTCGTCTCGCGGGCCACGCTGGTGGGCGACGGTGCCCAGCCCGTGCGGCCCGGCGAGGCGGCCACCCACGTCACCGGGACGTTGAAGGACGGCCGGGCCAGCGCCGAGGGCGTCGAGGAGGAGCTGGTCCGCCTCACCGCCGAGTTCGACGGCGAGATCTCGGCCACCGACGACGGCGGCACCGAGTATCGCTTCGAGGGGCTGCGCCACGCCTTCCTGGAGAGCGAGAAGGTCCGCCGCGAGCTGGGCCTCGAGGAGCAGGAGGTGGGCGACATCGTCTACTCGAGCGCCGACGACGTCCAGGAGCAGGGGCGGCGCGACCTCGAGGCGTTCGACCGCGCGCTCGCGTCCGGGGAGTCCGCCGGTGCTCTCGCCGCGGGCCAGGGAGATGCGGACGGGGCCGCCGGGTCGGCGGGCCTCGGCCGCTTCGTGCGGGCGCCCGGCCGCGTCGGCTACCTGGACGACTTCGAGCTCGTCGCCTTCGACGAGGAGATGGAGAAGCGCCGGAAGAAGGTCCGGAAGGGCTGAGCCGGGCGCCGTCTCACGCGTCCGGGACGACGGGGCCAGGGGCCCTTCAGCCGCCGTCCGAGAACATCGCGATCCCGAAGTAGCAGGGCTCCGTGGAGCACTGGTACATCGACACCTTCAGCCGGAAGTCGGTCCCCTCCACGGCGGGACCGATCTCGATGACCGGCACGTCGTCCTGCAGGACGTCCTCGGCGATCAGGAGATCGCCCGCGTAGAGGGACAGGTCGATGTCGGAGCAGTCCTGGTCGCACACCGCGACGAACGCGATCCGGTGACCGACCGCCATCCGGGTGTCGAACCAGCCCTCCCCACCCTCGTTCAGACTGCCGCAGATCATGTCCGCCACCCGGTAGCCGGCGTCGGCGAAGGAGTCGCCCGCGGCGACGGCCTGTTGGCGCACGAGCTCCATGTACTCGTTGTCCGTGTCGCAGCGCTGGGCCGCGAGTCCCCTGGGTGCGAGCGTGAACAGCGCCACGGCGAGGAGAACGTGGATGGGCGGGACGAGGCGTGGACGGGCCATGGGTGCTCTCCAGGAGGGGGGGCGAGGAAGCCTGGAACCGGCCGATCGGCCGGAATCGGACTTCTATAACACCTCCACCCCCCGGTCGCCACCAGCGGGAGCCGG
>JASFUL010000632.1:0-3109 GCA_050050315.1 Gemmatimonadota bacterium | reverse complement strand
CACCACGTGGTTGATGTTGATGGAGTAGAGCAGGGACGGGTCGCCCATCCGGGTCCCGTCGACGAAGACGACGGCGGGCTGGTCGTAGTGTCGCTGTTGCAGCCACTCGGGATGGTAGCGCTCGATGGCTTCGTAGATGGAGCCGGCGCCCATCTCGGCGAGCTGATCGCGCGAGATGAGATCCAGGGTGCCCGAGCTGGAGCGGCCGCCGGAGGAGACGCAGGCCGCGAGTACGACGAGGGAAAGGAGGAGGAATGCAGGGGAAGGGAACCGCGCGTGCATGGTGAGGGAGCTCCTGGAGAGGGTCGACGCGCGAGTCTAAGGCGGTCGGGCCCGTCCCTGCAACCCGCCTTGATTCAGCCCTGGCGTCCGTCTATCCTGCGCTCATGACAAGAGATCGAGACGTCCTCGTCGTGCCCCTCGCCCTTCTCCTCGGTCTCGCCGCGTGCGCCCCGGGGGACGAGCCCGCGCAGGGGCGGAACGCAGCCGGAAGCACCGCGTCGACGATCTACGTGGACGGCGTCGTGTGGACGGGAGAGGAGGGCGCGCCGCGCTACGAAGCGCTAGCCGTGGCGGGGGGTCAGGTGCTGGCCGTCGGGACGTCCCGGGAGGTCCGTGCGCTGGCCGACGCCTCGACCGAGGTGGTCGACCTGGGAGGCCGCGCGCTCGTACCCGGCTTCATCGACGCCCACACGCACTTCATCTCCGGTGGGTTCCAGCTCTCCAGCGTGGACCTCCGGGACGCGTCCACGCCCGAGGAGTTCGCCCGCAGGATCGGGGACTTCGCGAACGCCCTCGGGCCGGGTCGATGGATCACCGGCGGCGACTGGGACCACGAGCGCTGGGGCGGTGATCTTCCGCGTCGTGAGTGGATCGACTCGCTCACGCCGGAGAACCCGGTCCTGGTCCAGAGGCTGGACGGCCACATGGCGCTGGCCAACTCCCTGGCCCTCGAGGGGCGGGTCGACGCCGACACCCCCGACCCGCCCGGTGGCACCATCGTGCGGGACCCCGACACCGGCCGTCCGACGGGGGTCCTCAAGGACGAGGCCATGGGACTGGTCGGCAGCTCCGTCCCCTCGCCGTCCGAGGCCGAGATGGACGGCGCGCTGGAGGCCGCCGCGCGTCACGCGCTCTCGCTCGGCGTCACCCAGATCCACGACATGGGGTCCTGGTCGGGGCTCGAGACCTACCGTCGGGCGCGTGAGGCCGGGCGGCTCCCGCTGCGCGTCTACGCGGTCGTGCCCATCTCCACCTGGGAGCGCCTCCGGGACTACGTGGCCGCCGAGGGGTGGGGCGACGACGTCCTCTGGTGGGGCGGCCTGAAGGGCTTCGTCGACGGCTCGCTCGGATCGACGACCGCCTGGTTCTACGAGCCGTACGACGACGATCCCTCCACCTCGGGACTGTTGACCACCGACACCGCGTCGCTGCGCCGGTGGATCGGCGAGGCGGACGCGGCCGGTCTGCACGTCATGGTCCACGCCATTGGCGACCGGGCCAACGACTGGCTCCTCGACGTCTACGAGGAGGCCTCGAGGGAGAACGGCGAGCGCGACCGTCGCTTCCGGATCGAGCACGCCCAGCACCTCACGCCCGGGGCCATCGCGCGCATCGCCGAGCAGGGCGTGATCGCCTCCATGCAGCCCTACCACGCCGCCGACGACGGTCGCTGGGCGGAGAAGCGGATCGGACTCGAGCGGATCCGGACCACCTACGCGTTCCGCTCGTTGCTGGACGCCGGAGCCACCCTCGCCTTCGGGTCGGACTGGACGGTCGCGCCCCTGGATCCGCTGCTCGGCGTCGACGCCGCCGTCACGCGGCGCACCATCGACGGCGCGAACCCCGGGGGATGGGTCCCGGAGCAACGCATCGGCGTCGAAGAGACGCTGCGGGCGTATACGGTGGGTTCCGCCCGCGCCGCCTTCGCGGAGGGGCGTACGGGGATGCTCACGCCCGGGGCGGCGGCCGACCTGGTGGTCCTGTCCGGCGATCCCTTCTCGCTGCCTCCCGAGCAGGTCGGTGGGCTCGTGGTGGACCGGACGGTGGTGGGGGGGGAGACCCGGTACCGCCGGGAAGCCCGGACCGCGGCCGGCGAACCGGGAGCGGGGACATCCCCGGGCGGCCGGTGACCGAGCGGTCTCCCGGCGGCGTGGGGGAGGACGAGCGTCAGCGGGCGGTCGACGTGCTCTGCGAGGCGTTCGCCGAGGACCGCGTCAGCGTGGAGGAGTTCGAGCGGCGCGTCGAGGTGGCCCACGCCGCCACCTCCCGGGAGGAGCTGCAGGCGCTCCTGGCCGACCTTGTCCGGGCCAGGCCTCCGGCCGTGCGGGAGGGGGGCCGGACGGAGCCGGAGGCGGGCGCGGATCCCGCGTCCACCGGAATGGCCCTCGACCGCGGCTGGTCCTTGCCTCCCATGGCGCGTCCCGACGAGGTTGGCGAGCGGGCCCTCATCTTCGGGATCCTGGGTGGGGGCGGGCGCTCGGGCCCCTGGGTGCCGGCACGAACCACGCTCGCCCTCGGGCTCATGGGCGGGGTCGAGATCGACCTCCGGGAGGCGATCTTCCCACCCGGGGTGACCGAGATCCGGGCGCTCGCGTTCTGGGGTGGCGTGGAGATCATCGCGCCCCCCGGGGTGCGCGTGGAGGCCTCGGGCATCGGTCTGCTCGGGGGGTTCGAGCACCATTCGACCGTCGCCCCGACCGACAACCCCGACGCGCCGGTGCTGCGGGTGACGGGGCTCGCCTGCATGGGGGGCGTCGAGGTCACGGTGCGCTACCCGGGCGAGTCGGGTCGGGACGCGCGTAGGCGGGTCCGGGCACGGAGAAAGGAACGGAAGAGACTGGCCAGGAAGGCCGGAAAGGGAGGAGAGGGATGACGACGACGGACGGCGCGCGGAGCGGAGTGCCCCACTTCTTCCTGAACGCCCTGCGGATCGTGACCGGCCTGCTGTTCTGGCAGCACGGGGCGCAGAAGCTGTTCGCGTGGCTGGGAGCGGACGCGGCGCAGACCTTCCCTTCGTTGTTGTTCTGGGCCGGGATCCTCGAGTTCTTCGGCGGGATCCTCATCGCGCTCGGGCTCCTGACCCGGCCCGTGGCGTTCCTGTTGGCCA
>JASFUL010000631.1:0-3114 GCA_050050315.1 Gemmatimonadota bacterium | reverse complement strand
CGACCTCGGCGACGGCCGGGCGCCCGCCCCTGGTCCTGCCCGTGCTCCTGCGCGTGCCCCTGCCCGTGCCCCTGCCCGTGCCAAGGGCCGGGGGGCCTCTGCGCAGGAGGCGTCCACGAGCACGGAGGTCACCGTCCAGGACAGCGCGGGCCAGAGCGCCGCGTCACACGATCCGGCGACGGGTCCGGACTCGGGCTCTGCCGATCCCCCGCCGCTCGCGGTCCTCCTCGACCGGGCGAGCGACAACGCCCGGGAGGTCGTGGCCCGGGCGGCGGCGGCTCGCCGCTTCACGAAGCAGGGACGCATCCACATGGAGCACCTCCTGATCGGGCTGTTCACGGCGGAGCAGAGCGTCGCCGCGTCCTGGCTCCGGGAGGCGGGCTTCGACGAGGACGCGCTCCTGGACCTCCTGGTCACGCGGGGAATGATGAAACTGGCTTCCTCCTTCCCCTTCTCCGCCACGTTCGAGCCTGACGTCGTCCAGAGCGACGTCCCCATCACCTCCCACGTCGAGCGCGCCGTGCGGAGGGCCCTGGAGCTGGCCGGGCCGGAGGGTCCGGTCTACTCGGAGCACCTCCTCCAGGGCCTCCTCTCGGTCGAGGAGTGCTCCGTCGTCCGGGCGCTGCCGGAGGGAGTGCCCTGGGCCCTGGCACGCCTGGCGCGAGTGCACCGGGACCGCGGAGGCCGGACCGGTGAGGGCTCCCCCGCCGTCCCGCCCCCCGGCACCGACGAGCCCGACACCCTGGTCGTGGTCCCGGGAGACGAGCCCGAATCGGCCCGCGTCTGGGGGCTGGGCCTCGAAGGACTCGACCTCGCTCCCCATGTCCGCGACGCTCTCGAAGCGGCCGCATGGCTGGCCGGGAAGGCACCCATCGACGCCAGGGCGGCTCTCCTCGGAGCTGCGATCGCCCCGGGAAGCGAGACCTCCCAGTCCTTCGAGCGTCTCGCGATCTTGCTTCCGGTCCAACCGCCGGAGCTCCGCGACCGGCTCCAATCCAGTCCCCTTCCACCCGGCCACTTCAGACTCTCCGCCGCCCTCGCCGCCTCGCTGGGCGCGGCCCGGGAGCGCCTCTCCGACCTGAACCACCTCTGGGGCCGGGACTGGGTCACGGCCGCGCTCCTGGCGACCGCCGACCCCTCGCTCCCGCCGCTGGCCGCGGAGGCCGGACGGACGGTCCCCGGGCTCCAGGACTCCTGGTTCGCGTTCGTCACCAGGGGTGACGACCTCCGATCCAGGCCCGACTGGCGCTCCTGGTGGACCGCCTGGTGGCACGACGCCGGGGTGCCCCTCCCCTCGGAGCGGCCGGTGCGCTCCGGGTACCTCCCCGAGTCGGTCCAGAAGAGGGAGGACCGGATCGGCATCGACGGGGAGGTGCTCTCCTTCGCCCGGCTGATCACCGACCGCGCCACCACCCCGCCGCTCTCCATCGGGCTCCTGGGGGACTGGGGCTCCGGCAAGTCGTTCTTCATGGAGCGGCTCCACGACACGGTCGAGGAGCTCACGGGGACCGGCGCCGGCACGGACGGGGGCAGGGTCGCTCGCCTGATCCAGATCCGGTTCAACGCCTGGCACTACTCGGACGCGAACCTCTGGGCCAGCCTGGTGGGCCACCTGTTCGACGAGATCTGGAAGGGGCTCGTCCCCGAGGAGACGCCGGCCGCGAGCCGACGGGAGGTCGAGCAGAAGCTGCAGAAGGCCCATGGCGCCCTGTTCGAGGCCGAGGCCCAGATGGACGAGGCCCACGACCTGCTGCGGGAGGCCGAGGCCCAGGTCGAGAAGGAGCGCCGGCGGCTCCGCCTCGACCGGCTCCTCGGGAACGGGAAGACCGAGACGCTGGAGACGCTCCGGCGCGTCGCCGGGGAGGCCGGCTGGACCGAACCGCTCGACGACTTCCTCCAGGCGAAGGACGCACTGGCGACGATCTCCGGCTCGGCCTGGCGGCTCCGCCGCACGCTCGAGCTCGGCCTGCGGGAGTATCCGGTGCTCCGGGTCCTCGGCTGGATCGCCCTCTGCATCGGGGCCGCCGCCGGCGTCACGCTCCTGACCGGCCTGGCCGAGGCTCCCCTGGTGCGGGAGGCGGTCGCCCGGACGGCCACCCTCGGCGGGATCGTCGCGTCCCTCGTGAGCGCCGTCGCCGTGCCCCTGGCCCGGGCCGGTCGGAAGGTGGGGAGCTTCACCAGCACCCTCGACGAGATCGTGGGAACCCTCACCGGGGACGCCGGGGAGCTGAAACCGGAAGCGACCGACGCGCGGGGCGATCGGGAGGCGCGCGAGAGGAAGCGGCAGCTCGCCGAGGCCCGCCGGGACCTGGACCGGGCCCAGATCCGGGCCGACGCCGCGCGCGAGCGCATCTTCGAGCTCGAGGCCCGCCGGGCCAGCCTCGACCCCGGCCGGCGCCTGGCCGACTTCCTGGAGCAACGGGTGCAGAGCGAGGACTACCGCTCCCGCCAGGGCATCCTCTCCCTGGTGCGCAAGGATTTCGAGGAGCTGTCCAGGCTGATGACCGACTGGCGGCGCGAGCCCGAGGCGTTCGGGTCGCCCGCCGCCGGCGAGGGCCGGCCCGAGGGGGTCGACCCCCTCGACCGGATCGTGCTCTACGTGGACGACCTGGACCGGTGCCGCCCGTCGGTGGTGGTCCAGACCCTCGAAGCGGTCCACCTCCTGCTCGCCCTGGATCTGTTCGTGGTGGTGGTGGCGGTGGACTCCCGCTGGCTGCTCCGCTCGCTCGAGGTCCACTACAAGGACCTGCTGTTCGCCCGGAGCGGGGCCGGCCCCGGGAGCAGGACCGAGCCGGGCGACGAGTGGTACCGCCGCTCGACGCCCCAGAGCTACCTGGAGAAGATCTTCCAGATCAGCTTCGCCCTCGCGCCGATGGGGCCGGAGGGCTTCGAGCGGTACGTCTCGTACCTGGCGGAGCCGGGGGACGGGGCACCGCGGAACGGCCCGGCTCCGGACGACGGCCCTCCGGACGGGCTCACCGGGCAGCCGGAGCCCCCAGCGGAGCCGGCGGAGGACGACGACGGCGACGGCGGACGCACCGAAGCCCTCGCTCCCCCGCAACCGGAGCCGGACGACGACGGGGCCGAGGGCGCTGAGGGAGCTGAGGGCTCTGA
>JASFUL010000630.1:0-3124 GCA_050050315.1 Gemmatimonadota bacterium | reverse complement strand
GTCCTCCCGCACGGAGCTCAAGCGCCCCGGGGGCCGCCGCCCCAGCCCGGGGGTTCCCAGTCCCGCGGCCCCGGAGCGGGGGGCTCTTCGTCGGACCCGTCCTCGTCGGGCTCGTCCCCCTCCTGCCGGTCCCCCTCGTCCCTCGCCTCCACCTCGCCCTCCCCGTCTTCGTCGCCGGTGGGCGGCCGCTCCTCCGGGGCCTGCCATCCGCCGGCGCCCCGCTCCTCGTCGCCCTCGCTGGAGGCGCGTCGCGCCCGCGCCATGGCGGTGAGGATACGCTCGGCCAGGCGCTCGGGGTCGTCGCTGCCGACGTACAGCCGCACGCCGTCGTCGAGGGTCAGCACGACGGCCCCGTCGCCCCGGACGGTCCACGCGCGCTTCCGTCCCCCGCCGTAGCGGAGGCCCCACCCGCCGAACTCGCGGATGGGCGAGTACCGCACGGGGTCGACGTCCTCGATCTCGTCGAACGTCACGAGCTTCTCGATGAGGCTCGTGTAGCCGAAGGTGAGCCGCAACGACGTGCGCGTGACCACGACCCGCAGGCGTCCGAAGAGCGTGCGGACGATCAAGCCGAGCAGGAGCACCCCACCCGCGATCAAGGCGCCCCGGACGAGCACGTCGACCCGGGCGGTGGCGAGCCCCCTCGTGGCGTCGAGCAGGGCCATCGCCGCGGCGGCCACGACCGCGACCCCCACGAACCCGGCCGCCCACCACGGCCACCCGGTGGTCTCCTCGTAGACGACGTAGTCCTTGCCGGCCATGACTCGCCTCCGTCGTGGGTGTGGAGGGTCCTACCCCTGCCCCCCCTACGGGGTTACACCCCGTCGGAGTGCCATCCGCGACGGGCTGCGCGGCGGGCGCCATCCAGCGACGCAGGGAGGGTCGGGGGCGTTCCCGGCCCGCCCCAGCCGGTTGCCCGAGCAAGCGTCGAACGGCAGGTTGGCTGCCGTCTCCCCACTCCTCCCCTCGCGCCCCTGGAGCGGCCACTGGTCCAGTCAGGAGATCCGGGACCTCCGCACACCGCCCGTCGGGTGGGGCTCGCCCTGGGGGCCCTCGCCTTCGCCGCGATCCTCCTGACGCCGCCTCCCGGCGGTCTCGCCGTCGAGGCGTGGCGGACGGCGGCGGTGGCCGTGCTCATGGGGGTCTGGTGGATGACCGAGGCCATCCCCATCCCGGCCACGGCGCTCCTGCCCCTCGTCCTCTTCCCGCTGCTCGGCGTGCTCCCCATGACCGAGGCGGCGGAGCCGTACGCCAACGACCTGATCTTCCTCTTCATGGGGGGCTTCTTCCTGGCCGTCGCCATGGAGGGATGGAACCTCCACAAGCGGATTGCGCTGGGTATCGTCGCGGCCGTGGGCACGAGCCCCGAGGGCCTCGTGCTCGGCTTCATGATCGCCACGGCCTTCCTGTCGATGTGGATCTCGAACACCGCCACCGCGGCCATGATGCTCCCCATCGGCCTGGCGGTGGCCGCGATCTTCCGTCCCGAGGCCGGGGACGCGGCGCGGTCGCCTTCGGGGGGCCCCTCCGACGGCGACGCCGGGCGGGAGGTCGACGAGGAGACCTCGCTCTACCCCTTCGGCACGGCGCTCATGCTCGGCATCGCCTACGGAGCGTCCATCGGGGGCGTCGCGACGCTCATCGGCACGCCCCCCAACGCGGTCCTCGCGGGCGCGGCCTCCGAGATGCTCCAGGTCGAGATCGGGTTCCTGCAGTGGATGCTCGTCGGCCTGCCGCTCACGGTGGTCATGCTCCCGGTCGCGTGGCTCCTGCTGGTGAGGGTGTTGTACCCGCCGGGGGAGGTGTCCGGCGACGCGGAGGCGGTGCTGGAGGCCGAGCGGGCGTCCCTCGGACCCGTCGGCCGGGGCGAGGCGACCGTGGCCATCGTGTTCACCGTGACGGCCCTCGCGTGGGTGATGCGGGCGCCCAAGACGTTCGGGGGCTTCACGATCCCCGGGATCCAGACCTTCGCGCCGGAGGTCAGGGACTCGACCATCGCGATGGCGGCGGCGGTGGCGCTGTTCCTGATCCCGGTGGACTGGAAGCGGGGACGCTTCGCCCTCGGATGGGAGCGGGCCCGGACGATCCCGTGGGGGGTCCTCATCCTGTTCGGGGGAGGGTTGTCCCTCGCCCGGGCCATGGACGTCTCGGGCCTCGCGGCGTGGATCGGCGGCGCCGTCACGGGACTCGGCGGGGTGCCGGTGTGGGTGCTGGTCCTGGTGACGGCCGCGCTCTTCGTCTTCCTCACGGAGATGACCTCGAACACCGCCACCTCCACGATGGCCATGCCCGTGATGGTCGGGGCCGCGGCCGGGCTGGGAATGGCCCCCGTCTCGCTCATGGCGGCCGCGGCCCTTTCGGCTTCGATGGCCTTCATGCTCCCGGTTGCGACCCCCCCCAACGCCATCGTCTTCGCCTCGCCCCACGTCACCATCCCCCGCATGATGCGGGCCGGGTTCTTCCTCAACCTCGCCGCGATCGCCATCATCACGGTGGCGGTCACGGTGCTGGTCCCACGCCTCCTCCCCTCCGGCCTGTGACCGGCCCGACGGACGACGAACCCTACGCTCCACTCCGGCCCGGGCCGGAAACGACGGCGGGAGCGCCCATGTGGGAGCGATACAGGCGATACCTGGAGGCCCCTCCGCACCTGACGTTGGAGTGGAGCGACGAGGAGACGGGAGCCCGGGGCTGGCTCGTCATCAACTCCCTCCGGGGCGGAGCGGCGGGAGGTGGCACCCGGATGCGACCGTCGCTCACCCGGGAAGAGGTCGTCTACCTGGCGAAGGCCATGGAGCTCAAGTTCGCCTTCTCCGGGCCCCTCATCGGCGGCGGCAAGTCGGGGATCGCGTTCGACCCGTCCGACGCCCGTCGCGAGGACGTGCTGCGCCGCTGGTTCGCCGCCATCCGCCCCTACCTGGCCAGCTGCTACGGGACGGGGGGAGACGTGGCCGTGGACGAAGAGCGGGACGTGGTCCCGCTTTGTCGCGAGCTCGGGCTCGTGCACCCGCAGGAGGGCGTGATACGCGGGCACATGGGCGCCAGCGCCGACGAGGTGCGGGCGGCGCTGGAGCGGGTGGCGCAGGGGGTGGCGGCCCCGGTGGAGGACCCGGAGCTGGGCGTT
>JASFUL010000629.1:0-3135 GCA_050050315.1 Gemmatimonadota bacterium | reverse complement strand
GTCGACCCGTCGACGGCCGCCGAGATCGGCCGGCTGGTCGGGGCCCGTTACATGGTGATGGGGAGCTTCACCGACCTCTTCGGCGACATGCGCCTCGACGTGCGCGTGGTGGACACCGAGTCGGGCGAGATCGTGGCCTCCGGCGCGGTGCAGGACGAGCGCGAGGAGACGCTGACGATGCTCGTCCAACTCGCCGACGACATCGCTCAGAAGGTCGACCTCCCGGCCCTTCCCGACAACGTCCGGGACGATCGGGAGGAGGAGGCCCAGAGCGTGCCCGACGAGGGCTTCAAGCAGTACTCCCGCGCCCTGATGCTCATCGACGAGGGCTTCGAGGAGGAGGGAATCCAGACGCTCGAGCGGGTCGTGCAGACTTTCCCCGACTGGAAGGAGCCGGGGAGGGAGCTGGAGCAGATCCGGTCGAGGTCGTCAGCTGGAGCCTGACGCTCTCGTCTCGAGAAACCGCAGCACCTGGGGGGCGGGGATCGCGTAGAGGCGTTCACCGTCCTCTCCCGTTCTGCCCCCCGCGAGCACGCCGATGACCTGCCCGTCGGTGTCGAGGATGGGGCTCCCGCTGGCGCCTCCCCGTGCGTAGCCCTGGATCTCGATGTACTGGCCCCGCTGCCCCATCAGGACCCCCGACGATACGAGGGGGCGGGCGGGGCCGCGGGTGTCGCCCGAGCCGCCCAGGGGGAAGCCGAACAGAACCACGGGGGTGCCGGAGGCGAGCGTGTCGGGGGCGCTGTTGAACTCCGAGACGGAGGGCAGCTCGCCCTCGGGCTCGGTCACCTCGATGAGCGCCAGGTCGTCCGTCCTCGAGATCGCGACGACGCGGGCCTGCAGCACTTCGGTCCGGTCGGCGTACTGCACCCCGATTCGGAGCACGGCCCTCCCCTCGTTCTCGTCCCGGCGCACGACGTGCCGGTTCGTCAGGAGCCTCCCCCGCGGGTCGATGCCGAACGCCGTCGCGGCCTCGACCAGGCCTCCTTCGAACTCCACGTACACGAGGGCCGTGGCCGGACGCGCGATGCGGGCGATGTGGTCGTAGTCGACGGACGCCGCCAGCTGTTGTCGCCTGAGGGACGCGTTGGCCTCCTGGAGCTGGCGCTGCAGGTCCGCCACCTCCTCCGAGGAGGCGCCCTCCCGTCGCGCGTCGTCCAGCGCGCCCCGGAGCCGCTCTGACTCGTCCAGGGCCTCCCGGAGCTGCTCGTCCATGCCCTCGATGCGCTCGCGAAGCGCTGCGATCTCGGCGGCCTGGCGGGCCGAAGCGGTGTCACTCTGCGGGTCGTCCGTGGGAGCCGGGGCGGGGGCGGTCGCGCCGGCAGCCGTTTCCTCGGACCGTCCCGGATCGGCCCCGGGCGGGCCGTCCCCGGCGGCGGCTCCCACGTCCGGGCTTCCCCGGGTCACCGCCCACAGGCCGAGGAGCGCCACCACCGCCGCGAGGCCCACGCCTCCGCCGATGAGCCAGGGCCGGCGGGGCTTCGGCGGCTTGAACGCCTCGCGCGTCCGGGGCGTGTAGCGCGCGTCGGGAAGGGTGTCGGAAAGCTCGGGGCGATCGGGCGTGATGCGGAGGGTCGGTCCGCCCCGGCCCAGCTGGATCCGGTCCTCGGGATTCACTCGCCGGGCGCCCTCGACCCGTTCTCCGTTCACGAACGTGCCGTTCCGGCTGCCCAGGTCGGTCAACACCCAGCCGTTCCCTTCCGGATCGAGCCGCGCGTGACGGGCCGACACCAGCCGGTCCAGGTTCGGGTCCATGCGGAACTGGGCCTCGGGGTCGCGCCCGACGAGCACCGGCGTGGTGCCCAGCCGCATCGAGGCGCCCATGGCCGCGCCCTCGTCGACCACCAGCCACAGCTCCCCGGCGGAACGGTTCACGGCGGGGCTCCTACTGCCCGCAGGGGACTGCGAGGGCGCGGTAGCCCTCGTTGTTCGGCTCGAGCTGGACGGCCCGCCTGGCCCACTGGCAGTAGTCGGCGCCGCCCTCGACGAAGAACTGGGCCATGATCCAGGCCGCGCGGGCCCGGGTGGCCGCGGGCAGCTCCAGCTGTCCGAAGGCCGCCTCCGCGTCCTGCCTGAAGGAGGCCTGCTCGTCGGCGCTGAACTCCTGGATGCTGTCCGAGAACAGGACGCTGCGGTAGACCCCGTTGATCCGATCCGCCGTCACCGCTTCCAGCGCGCCGCCCCCGCCCCGGTCGCCCGACGCCGTGTCCTGGGTCGCCCGGTCCCCGCCCCCGGAGGTCCCGCCCTGTTGCCCCGAGCGATCGCCCGTGCCCCGTTCCTCGTCTCCCCCTTGCGGTGGGGTCGAGTCCTCCCTCGCCGGTTCGCCGCCGCCCTGGGCGATCCTCTCCGGGGCCGGGCGCACCTCGACCCGCACGGAGTCGCTCACGTCGCCCGCGGAGACGACCACCCACGTCTGGCCCGTCGAGGCCGGGCTGAGCTGAGAGCCCTCCGTCGTCACGACCGACGGGTCCCGGCTCAGAAACGAGAGCGACGCGCCCGCCACGGGCTGTCCGTCGGAGTCCTCGAGCCGGACCTCGCGGAGGGCGAGGGGGGCGCCCCCCTCCTGGAGGACGATCGGCGAGGGCGGTACGTTGGCCAGGGTGGGCGGAGTGCCTCCCCCGAAGAGACCCGAGGCCCACGCGCCTCCGAGGGCCGCCACCACGACAACGCCCCCCACCCCCGCGAGAACGGGCGTCGAGGCCCACGACGGCCTGGTCCCGTTCTCCTCCGGGACCGCCCGTCCACCGGCCGCCTCTCCCGCGACCCGGGTGGCGGGTACGGCCCCGGCTGCCTGGTCGGGCGTGGCCCGGGTCGGGGGCACCGGGGGCGGTCCCTCGTCGGGCGCCAGCCGGGTCGATGGCACCGCCGGCTTCTCGGCCACCTGGGTGGCGTCGAGCTCGGGGGCGGGCGCCACGGCCGTGGCCAGGTCGTCCTGGGACGGAGGCGGGGCGGCTTCCACCGCCCGTCGGACCTCCCGGGCGAACTCGATGGCCGAGTCGGGACGGTCGTCGGGGTCCTTCGCCATGGCCCGGTCGAGCACCGCCTGGAGTCCCGGGGGGAAGCGCCTGCCGGGGAGCGCCTCGTCGAGCCGCTTGAGGTCGCCGCTCACCCGCTGCCACATCAACTTCTGGGTGG
>JASFUL010000628.1:0-3145 GCA_050050315.1 Gemmatimonadota bacterium | reverse complement strand
CGACTCGCCAGGACCATCGATTCGGACCACTACCTGTCGGAGCTGCTGGTCGAGGTCGCCCACCGCCACCCTCTAGAAGGCGATCTGAGGGACCGTTGGCTGGACGTCGCCTCCAGGATCGACTCGCGGCACTACCGGGAGCAGGTCATGGCCGCGCTCGGCGGCCGCGGTGGCGCCTGAGCCTGCCGAGGTCGGGGACTCCCGGGCTCCCCGGCTCCTCGGCCGGGGGGCCTGCGCGCAGGAAAAGGCTTGACGAACGGGCTCCTTCCAGCCAATGAAGTCCGAAGAGAAGGCCGTCACCCCCCCGGGCCCCTCGCCGCCTCGCTTCCAGGAGACTCCCCCCGGCTCCCGGAGGGACGAGGGATCCAGAACGTTTCGCCGGTGGTGTCACCCCGGAGCTCGCCGTGCACGTCCACCCTCGCCGTTCCCCTCCCATGCACGTTCCCGGCCGCTCCAGGGACGGTCCTGTCTTCGCGCAGGCCCGGCCACGCCTCGTCCCACGGAGCCGCTGAGATGCGCCCCTCGGACCGCGCGGTCGTGGTGGGCATCACGGGCTATCCCGCCCTCGGCGACCTCGTCGGGACCGCCAACGACGCACGTGACTTCGCCACGTGGCTCGCGGACGACGCCGGCGGTGGGCTCCAGGACGATCAGATCTCGCTGATCCTGTCCGAGAACGGGGGCGAGCCGAGCGAACCGTGGTCCGCCCGCCCGTCGACCACGGAGATCGACTCCGCCTTCGACCGGATCATCCACGAGAAGATGGAGGAGTATCGCGACGGGTGGGGGCCGACCGGCCGGCTCTACATGTTCTTCGCGGGCCACGGCCTGGCCCCCGACCCGGACGACGCCGCCCTGCTGGCGGCCAACTCCTCCTGGCAGGCCGTGGGGCACCACATCCCCGGGCGGGCCTACGCCAACTGGTTCCGGGCGGGCGCGTACTTCGAGGAAGTGATCCTGCTGATGGATTGCTGTCGGGACGACTATCCGCTCGCTCCGTGGCGCATCCCCCCGTGGCCCGCCGCGCACCGGCCGGAGGGTGCGGACGTGCGCTACCTCTTCGGCTTCGCGACCAAGTGGGCCAGGCAGGCCCGGGCCCGCCCCGCGGACGATCCGGGCGAGATCCACGGCTACTTCACCGCGGCCCTGCTGGAGGGGCTCAGGGGCGCTCCCGCGGCGGTCAAGGACGGCCGCGTAACGGCCGATTCCCTGGCCGACTACGTCTACAACCGGGTGCGCGAGATCACGCCTCGGGAGTGCTTCCAGGAGCCGGAGTTCGATCGCTCCCCCGATGCCGACGCCATCGTGCTGTCCCGGCACGAGACCGTGCGTCCGCGGCTGGTGATCCACCTGGGTGCGGGTCCGGGGCCGGCCGACGTGGCGCTGATCGACGGACGGAATCGGCCGGTGGCTCTTCCGGATCCCCTGGAAGGACGGATCGAGGTGGAAGTGGACCCCGGGATCTACCTGCTCCAGGTTCGGGGTGAGGAGCAGTTCTTCCAGGTGACGGACAGGGGACCCAGGCATGTCCACGCGTGAAGCGGAGCGCCCGGCACCCGCCCGGCTCGTAGTCGAGTCGCCGGACCGGTACACCGAGATCTTCGTGATCGACACGTCGTTCGATCGTCGTGCCGCGGGAGTGGGCCGGCTGGAGGCCGAGATTCCTCCGGGGTTGTACAAGATCAAGTACAAGCTCGGCCGCTCCTCCGAGGAAGCGTTCGTGCGGCTCAACCCGGGGGAGACACGGCGTCTGGAAGCACCGCGCTTCCGCTTCTCCTCGCCCGCGCCTCTCGAGGACACGCGGACGACCCAGGAACGTCACATGTACCCGGCCGTGGGTCTCGCCGACCAGATCCAGATGGACCTGGGGGGTGGCGCGCTCCTGTTCGTCTTCACCCGCTGGATGGGACCGGGCGGCTCCACGCCCACCGAGCAACCCGCCGCGACGGGCATCGTCCTGGTCGGGCCGTCGGGCGAGACGGTGGCGGACCTGGGGCGCGTCGGTGAGCACGAGCCGGCCGATGGCTGGTCGGCGTTCGGCTTGCGGGCGCCGGCCGGCGACTACCGGTTGCGTTACGCCGTGCCCGAGGGGCCGGCTCTGGAGCAGGCGTTGATCCTGCAGGACGGCTGGCAGCTCCAGATCTTCCTCCCCCTCGAGCCCGACCCGGGAGGGCCCCGGGTGCGTGGATCGGAGGCGACCGTCTACATGCGGCGCGATCCCGCGTTCGAGCCGGGGGACGAGGGGGTTCGGCTCACCGAGATGGCACGGACCGCCCTTCTCTGCGGGCGCCAGGTGATCGGACCGACGGAGATGCACGACATGCTCTGGGCCAAGGAGGACAACCCCATCCTCGGGCTGCTGGGGGCCCTCCTGCTGACCCTCCACCCGGAGCCCGACCTGCCGCTCCTGCGGGAAGTCATCGGGAACCTGGGCCCGGCCCTCGGCGCCACGCACCCCGACGTCCTGGCGCTCCAGGCCTGGTTGGCGCTTCGGGACGCCGAGTACCCCGTGCCCGACCTGCCGGTCATCCATCCGCCGATGGCGCGGCGGAGCTGGGACCTGGCGGTGGAGGCGGCGCTGGCGTTCCCCCACGAGATCCCGCCGGGATCGATGGCCGAGGCGGTGGCCGACCGCGTGATGGGCGGAGGCGTCTGGCTCACGTGGCAGGCCGTGGAGAAGGCGCCCGCACCCCCGGGGCTGGACCTCGAGACGACGCTCCCCACGCTCGCGACCGCCCTCGCCGTGGGAACCGAGGGCGAGGGCTTCCAGAAGGAGATGGCAGAGGCGCCGGTGGTGCAGCAGGCGCTGATGGCGGCGCTGCCCCCCGACCTCACGTCCGGCGGGCCGGTGGACACGGGACGCATCCAGACCCGGCTGGCGCGGCAGCTCGGCGTCCCCCCCTCCACCGTGGTCCGGGCCGCGGGCGAGCTGGCAGAGCGGCTCCGGAAGCTGAGGGACCGGTGAAGCTACATCACCGGTAGCAGCGTGCGGGCGAGGACTCCGCCCAGGTCCATGTGGCGCCCGTTGTCGTCGTTTCCGCCCGTGGTCACGATCACCATGTCCAGGCCGGGGAAGATGATGATGAACTGGCTACCCATCCCGTTGGCGACCACGATCGGCTCGTTCTGCTCGCCGGACGGGAGC
>JASFUL010000627.1:0-3154 GCA_050050315.1 Gemmatimonadota bacterium | reverse complement strand
CACTCCTGGATCCTCCCCACCCTCCTGGCCGGAGGCGACGAGCGGCTCGTCGCCAGCGGCTACCTGCTCGAGGTGGCCCTGGGCGGGGCCCACGTGAGCTGGAGCCGGAGCGGCGAAGGGAGGCCGGGGGCGAACGCCTTCCTGGAGGCCATCGCCCACCACGCCATCCCGGCCGAGCGGCTGCGCAGCCTCCTCCGTCCGGCCCACCGGGACGTCGTGGACGAGATGTGGGCCACGGTCTTGGCCGACTTCCGGGCCGCGGGCGAGGACGACTGGACCCGGACGCAGCGCCACATCTACCACCACCTGGGGCGCTTCCACGCCGGCGCCGTGCCCTGGCGGGCGTCCTTCGGGGCGTGGCCCGTCCTGCCGGTGCTGGACCGGGAGCTCCTGGCGCTGGGGGGCGCCCTGCCCCTCTCGACGGTGAGCGACCGCCGCGCCCAGGACGAGCTCCTGAAGACCCGCTACCGCCCCCTGGCCCGCGCCCCCCTGGAGCGCCCCGCCGGTGAGCGAACCCCCCTCCTTCCCGGCGTTCCCCGCCATGCCTGGTCCAAGGCCGCCCACCACCTTCCCTTCCTCCGGAGGCTGTCCCCCGAGCGCCGCCTCGTCAGCCTCTCCTGGCGCCTGTACGATCCGGACGGTCCGAGCTGGCGGGAGGCGCGCAGGATGGCCGAGCCGTCCCGGGAGAAGATCCTGGACCTCTTCGAGCCGCAGGCCCTCGGGGGCTACGTTCCGCCCCCGGACGTCGATCTTGCCCTGGCCGACCCGGTGGCCGACGGCTACGGGCCCCGGCACCTGATCGGGCTCATGCTGTGGGCCGGGGAGCACCGCCGGTGAGGCCCCGGGCGGAGGAAGGAGACGCGTGAGGATCGAGGACGCGACCCTCGAGGAGCGGTCGGGGCGGTACAGGCTCTCGGCCACGCTGGCGTGGGAGGACGTCGGTCGCCCGCCGGAGCGGCTCTGGTTCGAGGTGCGTCCCGGCGACGCGGCGTTCCTCACCGACGCGTGGGAGCCGTTCGTCGTGGCCGCCTATCCCCTGGCGCTGGCCTCCGGAGAGGACCGGGTGGCGGTCGAGGGGTCGCTCTGCCCCCGGCTCTGCGACGACCTCCCGTCCTTCGGTCGGGTCTTGGCCGGAGCGGGGGACGCTCAGCCTCCCACCCTCGACCCCGGGGCGGGGTGCGTGGCCCCTCGCCCGTCGGACGGGGGCTCCGTCGCCTGCTTCCTCTCCGGCGGCGTCGACTCGCTGGCGATGCTCCGGGCGAACCACCGGGAGTACCCCCGCGACCACCCGGGCCGGATCACGGCCGGGGTCACGCTCTTCGGTCTCAACAGCTTCGACTTCGACGGCGGGAGACCCGTGGCGGAGCGGGAGGACGCGTTCAGGCGCTACCTGGGTCGGCTGGAGGCGCTCGGCGAGGGGATGGGCGTGCGCGTCGTGCCGGTCCGGACCAACGTCCGTCACCTGTACCCGGATTTCGCCACCTGGGCCCGGGTGGGGGGGGCTGCGGGGACGATCGCCGGCGGAATGGTGCTGGCGGCCGGCGTGCGGACGCTGTGGTTCGCCTCACACGGGAATCTGCCCGATCCCCGCCCGACGATCGCGCATCAGTTCCATGTCCACCTCCTCTCCAACGCCGCGTTGGAGGTGCACCTGGGGCAGGGCGGAGTCGGCCGGTTCCGCAAGACGGCGGTCGTCGCCGACTGGCCCGAGGGGCGTCGCATCCTGAGGAGCTGCACCGGCTACCGCCTGCCGGAGCCCGGGAAGATCAACTGCGGGTCGTGCGAGAAGTGCGTGCGCACGATGCTCGCCCTCGTCGCGCTAGGGAAGCTCCACCTGGTCGACGCCTACGAGAGGGACGACCTGGGGCCCGAGGACCTGGCCGTGCTGGAGGACGAGGCGCCCCTCTGGGGCCCCGAACACTACGCCGAGTGCCTGGAGCCGCTACGGGCCGCGGGGCGGGACGACCTGGCTCGGGCCGTGGAGGGGGTGCTCGCCCGTCTGCGGCGCGCGCGCCGGGAAGGCGCTCCGTCCGGGGTGGGGCGGCTCGCCGACCTGCTGCCGTGGGGGCGCGGATGAGCCGGCGGCGTCGTCACGTCGGGTGGCGAGGCGCCCCGAAGCGGTCCAGGAGCCAGGCTGCCACGGGCTCGACCACCGCCTCCCAGCGGTAGCGCTCGGCCAGCGCGAGGGCCGAGGCGGTCCGCTCCGCGCCGTCCGAGATCACGAACCGCCCCACCGCCGCGGCCAGGGACGCCGGGTCTCCGGGCGTCATCCACTCGGCCGCTCCGGGCTCGGGGGCCAACGCCTCCCGGAGGGGAGGAAGATCCGACGCCACGACCCCCCGCCCCGCCGTGAGGGCCTGCAGGAGCGTTCCGCTCGACGTGACCTCCCGATACGGGAGGAGCACGGCGTCGGCGACTCCCAGCAGGTCGGCCAGGGTCCGGTCGGACACCTCCTCCAGCAGGAGGTGCACGTCCGGGCGGCCCAGGGCGTGCTTCTCGACGGCCGCGGCGCCGCGGCCCACCGGGCGTCCCGCCACGACCAGGTGGAAGGCGCCCCGGGGCAGGTGATCCATCGCCCGGACCGCCACGTCGAACCCCTTGTAGCTCCGGACCTGTCCGAAGCACAGCAGCACCCGCCGTCCCGGCGGAATGGCCAGCGCCGCGCGGGTCCGCTCCGGGGGCGCCGGGGCCGGCAGCACGCCTTGGTAGGCGCCGTGAGGCATGAGGATCGTCGCGCCCCCGCCCGCGCCCCGGATGTCCCGATCCCGGTCCCGGGCCCACCGGGAGTGGAACACCCGCAGGTCGGCGGAGCGGTGGACCAGACGGTACCCCAGCTCGTCCGCCACCCGGTCGGCCCCGTGGGGGAGGAGATTGTGCACGGTCCAGACGACCGGGACCTCCCGCCGCCGGAGCCCCGCCAGGAGCCGCCGGAGCCCCGCCAGGGCGAGCAGCCTGCGGGGAAGCCGTCGCCCGGCCTCTCGCCACCAGGCTTCCGGCCAGTGGAGGTGGAGGACGTCCGCCTGCCCCTCGCTCCCGAAGGAGCCCAGTCGTGGAGGGACGTTCCGGACGTGCACGATCCCCCACCGGGACAGCGCGCCGTAGAACAGGGGCAGATACCGGTTGGGCTCGTACCAGTGGGGCCAGCTCGCCACCC
>JASFUL010000626.1:0-3156 GCA_050050315.1 Gemmatimonadota bacterium | reverse complement strand
GTGGGTGGCGCTCCAGCGTGCGTGCGCCCGCCTCGTGGACGGGGGGTTGGTGCGGGAGAGCCCCGTCCGCGAGCACGTGGCCGCCGTGAGCGTCGGGATCGTCGCCGGCGTGCCCGTGCTCGACCTCGACTACCCGGAGGACTCCTCGGCCCAGGTCGACATGAACGTCGTGGCCACCGGGTCCGGGAGGCTCGTCGAGGTGCAGGGCACCGCGGAGGGGCACCCCTTCACGCGCAAGGAGATGGATCGGCTCATCGACCTCGCCCTCGCGGGCGTCGCCGAGCTGGTCGAGATCCAGCGGAAGGTGCAAGCCGCGTGAAGCTCCTGCTGGCCACCCGGAGCGCCCACAAGGTCGCCGAGATCCGTCGGATCTTCTCGGACATCGACGATGTCGAGGTCGTCGACCTCACCGCCGCCGGGATCGCACCCGACCCCGCCGAGGAAGACCTCGAGCCCTTCGACACGTTCCTGGAGAATGCAGCCTCCAAGGCGCGTTATTTCCAGGGGAAGAGTGGACTCCCGACCGTGGCGGATGACTCCGGCCTCGAGGTCGACGCCCTCGACGGGGCGCCCGGCGTCCGGTCCAAGCGCTTCGCGCCGATCCCCGACGAGGTGGACGGCCTCCCGCGGGACCAGGCCAACAACGAGTACCTCCTGGAGCGTCTGGGCGACCTTCCCCTCCCCCGACGCACCGCTCGCTACGTCTGCGTGGCAGTGCTGGACGAGGGAGAGGGGAGGACCGTCTCGTTCCGCGGTGAGGCTCCCGGTCTGATCCTGGCACGCCCGCGGGGCAAGGCCGGGTTCGGGTACGATCCGCTGTTCTTCGACGAACAGCTCGGGAAGACGTTCGCCGAGATCGAGCGCGCCGAGAAGAACGCCCGGAGTCACAGGGGAAAGGCCTTCCAGGCCCTGGCGCGGCACCTGGCCGACCGCGGTCGCTGACCCACCATGTCCCGGGACGCCTATACGCCGGAGCACGTCGGACCCACCGAGGACGGCACCCGACTGCGCATCGTCTGGAAGGACGGCCGCGAGTCGGTCTACACGCCCAGGGAGCTCCGCCTCCGTTGTCCGTGCGCCGGATGCGTGGACGAGATGAGCGGTGAGCGGATCCTCGTGCCGGCCATGGTCCCCGAGGACGTCTACCCCATGTCCATCGACTACGTCGGCCGCTACGCCCTGGCCTTCAAGTGGAGCGACGGGCATTCGACGGGGATCTACCCCTTCGAGTACCTGCGGCGGCTGGACGAGGAGTAGGGTGGGGCCGAAGGCCCGGGAGGACCCCGACCAGGGGCACCGGGCGCGGCCAGCACCCGCCGTTGACCCGATCGAGGTCCGGGGTCGACACCCTTCCCATCGAACCGGACCGTACGGACCGCCGGGCCTGCTTCCCGTCTCGCGTGGCCCGGCCGTGCGGTGGGTCGTCGACACCACCGGAGGGGTCCCGGACCATGCTTCAGCCAGGGGCACGGATCTACCCGCCAGAAAACCTGGCAGCCGGAGACGGCGGGGGTACGCTGTGCTGCTTCGCGTACTTCGCCCATCCGGCGTACACGCATCTCTACGCCCTGTGCGCGGGGCATTCACTGAAGAGCTCCAACGAGCAGTGGACGAAGCCCGCGGTCAGGACGCTCCGGGGCGTGCCCGCGCTCACGAAGTACGCGCTCGGCACCCAGGACTACGGATTCGCCCGGGTCCTGACCGACGAGGGGGTCGCCAGGATCACCGCGGCGAACTTCACGGTGGCGGGCGCCGGGTTGGCGCTGCGGGGAATCGAGGAAGCGACGACGGCGGAGATGGCGGCGGCCAACCTCGCGGTCCTCGTCGCCGGAGGCGAGTCGGGGCTCCAGAGAGGCGTGATCGACAACACCGACCGTCCGGCGGGATGGTCGGCGGACTACTTCGGGATCGCACCCCGCAACGGCGGGGCGCTCCAGCTCACCGGAGGCGACTCCGGTAGCCCCGTCCTCACCGAGGACGGGCTGCTGGTCGGCCTCTACACGGGACGCCAGGCGAACGCCGCCGGCGACGGCCACGCCTTCCTCGGATTCAGGGCGAGCGCCGCGTTCGCGGGGACGCCCGCCAGACTCGCGACCTGGGAGTCGCGAGAGGAATTCAGGGCCGCATGGGCCGCCGCGGGAGCGGAGTAGCCAGGAGGACCGGAGGCGGGGTCATCCCCCGGGGAGCCACCCCCCGTACTCGACGTCCGTGGGCGGCATGGGGTCCGTGCGGTGCTCGCCCGGACGGAGGTAGTGCTCGAACCAGCGGAGGGTCCGGAGCAGGTAGTCGTAGCGGTAGACGTTGCTGCCGTTCCCGTGGCCCTCGCCCGGATACTGGACGTACCGCACGGGCGTGTCCGTGGTCTCGTGGATGGCCCGGTACAGCATGAAGGGCTGGGAGGGGTGGACCCTGGGGTCGGAGGTGCCGCCGGCCAGCAGGAGAGGCGTGCGGCTCTGCCTCGCGTACGTCAGCGGGCTCCGCTCCTCCAGGTAGTCCCACTGCTCGAAGGGCCAGGTCTCCTCGTAGTGGACGTAGTAGTACTCCCACGGGATGTCCGTGGTGAGCCACTTGGTGGCCACGTGGGTGATGGGCACGAAGGCCACGGCGGCGGCGAAGTGTTCGGTCTGGCGCGTGGCCGCCCACGCGCCGGAGTAGCCGCCGTAGGAGCCGCCGCCGAGCCCGACGCGGTCCCGGTCCACCCAACCCAGGTCCACGAAGTGCCCGATCGCGTCGATGTGGTCCTGGAACTCGCGGCCCATGAGGTCGCCGTGGTCGTCCTTGGCGAACGCGACGCCCCGTCCGGTGGAGGAGCGGTAGTTGGGATACCAGACGAAGTAGCCCCGCCGGGACAGGAGCTGGCCCCAGGAGGAGTAGCCCGTCATCCAGCCGTTGTTGTAGTGGCTTTCGGGGCCACCGTGGACGACGATGACCAGCGGATCCCGGGTGCCCGGCGCCGTGCTCTCCGCGTCGAAGTCCAGCGGGTAGAGGAGGACGCCCTCGATGTCCACGCCGTCCGAGGCCGTGAAGGTGTGCACCTCCTGACGGGAGAGGCGGACGTCGTCCAGCTTCGGGTTGGACCAGGTCCGGCGCCGCCAGGTGCCGCCCTGCAGGGTGTAGACCTCCGTGGGATGCTCGGGCCCGGAGACGGCGGCGACG
>JASFUL010000625.1:0-3162 GCA_050050315.1 Gemmatimonadota bacterium | reverse complement strand
AACCGGAACAGCATGATGTCGCCGTCCTGGACGACGTAGTCCTTCCCCTCCGAGCGGAGCAGGCCCCGGTCCCGGGCATCCTTCCACGTTCCGATCGCGGCGAACTCGTCGAAGTTGATCGTCTCGGCGCGGATGAAGCCCTTCTCGAAGTCGGTGTGGATCTCCCCCGCGGCCCCGGGGGCCGTCGTGCCCCGGTGGATGGTCCACGCTCGGGACTGCTTGTCGCCCGTGGTGAAGAAGGTGATGAGCCCGAGCAGGTGGTACGCCGCGTGGATCAGCCGGTCCAGCCCCGATTCCTCCAGCCCGAGCTCGCGCAGGAACTCCCGCCGGTGCGTCTCGTCCAGCTCCGCCAGCTCGGCCTCGATGGAGCTGCAGATGCTCACGACCTCCTCGTCGGTCTCCTCCGCCACCACCTCCCGTAGCTTCCCGGTCCACGCGTTCTCGCCGTCGGGGAGGTCGGCCTCGTCCACGTTGACGACGTAGAGCACGGGCTTGGCCGTCAGCAGCTGGAAGCCCTTGAGGATCCGGCGCTCGTGCTCGTCGAGCTCCACGTGCCGGACCGGCTCGCCGCGTGCCAGCACCTCGTGCACCTTCTTCAGCACCGCTTCCTCGGCGATCGCGTCCTTCTCGCCCGTCCTGGCCTTCTTCTCCACCCGCTCCAGCCGGCGCTCGACGGTCTCGAGATCGGCCAGCTCGAGCTCGGTCTCGACGATGTCCCGGTCCCGGATGGGATCGACGTCGCCCAGCACGTGCGTCACGTCCGGGTCCTCGAAGCAGCGCAGGACGTGGGCGACGGCGTCCACCTCCCGGATGTTGGTGAGGAACTTGTTGCCGAGGCCCTCGCCCTGGCTGGCTCCCTCCACGAGGCCCGCGATGTCGACGAACTGGATGACGGTGGGCACCCGCTCGGGCGACCGCATGAGCTCGTGGATCCGGTCCAGCCGGGGGTCGGGGACCGGCACCGTCCCCACGTTGGGGTCCACGGTGCAGAAGGGATAGTTCTCCGAAGGCGCCCCGGCGGCCGTCAGAGCGTTGAACAGGGAGGACTTCCCGACGTTCGGGAGGCCCACGATTCCTACCTTCAGCATCGGGTATCCGGGTGTGGGGTCCGAGCCCGTCGGCCGCGTGGGGGCGCTCCCGCACCGGCACGAAAAACGCGCCTCCGGGCGGCTCCCCCGTGGCGCGTGCAGGCGACGATCAAGCTAGCCCCGGGCCCCGTTCGGGTCAATCCGGGAGCGTCCGCCGGAGGCCGGGTACGGGCCTCGGCGGGGGATGCGGCAGCCCCGCCCGGGACGTAGTTTGCCGACCAGTGGCCACGTCCAACGCCGGTGCTCGGGCGAGGAGGTCCCCGTGTTGCCCATCTACATCTTCAGCCTGGTCCTCGGGGGCTCGTTCCTGCTGGTGTCCCTCCTCGGCGACGTGTTCGAGGCGGACGCGGACGTCGACGTGGACTTCGACGCGGACTTCGACCTCTCCCACGCGGGGGACGCCTTCGAGGCCTCCGAGGCCCTCCATGCCACCGAGGCCCTCCACGCCACGGAGGCCCTTCACGCGGCCGACGCCGCGGATGCCGGACACCTGGCCGAGGCGGCGGACGCCGGACACCTGGCCGACGCCGGGGGCACCGCGGCCCTCAAGATCTTCTCCATCCGGGGGCTCATCTACGCCCTGTTCGGCTTCGGCGCCGTGGGAAGCCTCCTCTCCTGGATGGGACGGAGCAGCTTCGTGGGGACGCTGCTGGCGGCGATCGTCGCCGGGCTCCTCACGGGCGGCCTGGTGACCGTCCTGTTCAATTGGATCCGGGCGACGGGAGCGACGAACCGTCCGGGCGACGCGGGCTTCGTGGGCCTCACGGGCCGCGTCACGCTCCCGATGGCCGAAGGCAGCCCCGGCAGCGTCATCGTGGAACGGGGCTCTCGTCGCATCACCCTCAGGGCGCTTCCCTACCCTGGAGTGGAGGGCGACCCCTCGACGTGGCGCTCCGTCATGGTCGTGGAGATGGACCGCGGGATCGCCCGGGTCGCCCCGGTTGAAGACGACCTCGCACTCGAACCGTAGACGACAACGAGGGGAGCGGCTGCGCGGCTCCCCGTGAACCCGCCTGGCAGGAGACACCTTCATGGAAGCCGCCATCATCGCAGCCGTCGTCTTCATCGCAGCCATGGTCGCAGTCGTGACCGTGCGCGCGCTCATCGTCATCGTCCCGCCCAACCGCGCCGCGGTCATCACGGGACGCACCCGCCTTCTCACCGACGGCGAGAAGGTCGGGTACCGCTCGGTCGTGGGGAACCGGACGCTCCGGATCCCGATCATCGAGACGGTGCAGCACATGAACCTGGAGACCTTCCCCATCGAGATCAGCGTGAGCAACGCCTTCTCCAAGGGGAACATCCCCCTGAACGTGGAGGCCATCGCGAACGTGAAGATCGCGTCCGACCCGGAAGCCGTGTTCCACAACGCCGTCGAGCGACTCCTGGGGAAGACCGAGGACGAGATCAGGTCCCTCGCCAAGGACACCCTGATGGGGAACCTCCGGGGCGTGCTCGCCACGCTCACCCCCGAAGAGGTCAACGAGGACCGCCTGGGCTTCGCCAAGGCGCTGGCCGAGGACGCGGGCGAGGACCTCGCGGCCCTCGGGTATCATCTGGACGTGCTCAAGATCCAGAACGTCCACGACGAGCGGGGCTACCTGGAGGCGATCGGACGGAAGAAGGCCGCCGAGGCGGTGCGTGACGCCGAGATCGCCGAGGCCGACGCCGAAGCCGACACGCGGGAACGCCAGGCCACGGCCCGCCAGCGCGCCGAGGTCATGGAGTCGCAGGCGAACATCGAGATCGCCGAGGCGCGCAACAAGCTCCGGGTGCGGGAGGCACAGCTCGGTCAGGAGGCCGAGATCGCCGAGCGAACGGCGAAGGTGAAGGCCGAGGAGGCCGAGGTCGAGGCCCAGCGTGAGCTCGAGGCGCGCCGGGTGCTGCGCGAGCAGGAGCGGCTGCGGGCCGACGTGGTGGAGCCGGCCAACGCCGACAAGGAGGCCGCCTTCGCGAGGGCCGAGGCCGAGGCGGCGCCGATCCTCGAGCGAGGGAAGGCGCAGGTCGAAGTGCTCCGGCGGTTGTACGGGGAGATCGCGAAGGGCGGCGAGCAGGCGCTGGCCGTCTTCCTGGC
>JASFUL010000624.1:0-3163 GCA_050050315.1 Gemmatimonadota bacterium | reverse complement strand
GCCGCCGGCGAGGCGCGGCTGTGGGAAGCGCTGGTCCGACCCGGGGGGAAGCTCAAGCCCGGCCGGCGGGTGATCGTCTCCGACGAGCTGTCCGTGGACATCGTCGACTCGTTCCCGAACGGCGGCCGCCTCGTGCGGTTGGACACGGAGCTGACCACGGCCGAGGCCCTCCAGCGCCACGGCCACGTGCCGCTCCCCCCCTACATCGACCGCGACGACGAGGCGCTGGACCGGGAGCGCTACCAGACCGTCTACGCCCGGGCGGCGGGCTCGGTGGCCGCGCCCACCGCGGGGCTCCACTTCACGGACGAGGTGCTGGCGGCGCTCGAGGCCCGCGGCGTGCGGCGGGCCGCGGTGATCCTCCACGTGGGGATCGGCACCTTCCGCCCGGTCGAGGAGGAGGACCCCGGAGAGCACGAGATGCACCCGGAGCTGTACGTGGTGCCACCGGAGGCCGCCGAGGCGGTGAACGCCACCCGCGAGGCAGGGGGCCGCGTGTGGGCCGTGGGGACGACGGTCGTGCGCACGCTGGAGAGCGTGGCCGCGCCCGACGGCACGGCCCGCCCCGGGTCCGGCAGCACGCGGCTCTTCATCCGGCCGCCCTACGACTTCCGGGCCGTGGACGGGCTGATCACCAACTTCCACCTGCCCCGGTCGACGCTCCTGATGCTGGTGGCGGCCCTGGCCGGCTACGAGCGGACCATGGCGGCGTACGAGGAGGCGGTGCGGGAGGGGTACCGGTTCTACTCGTACGGGGACGCGATGGCGGTGGTGCCGTAGGGGGGGAACTCCCCACCGATGATCAGGGCGATCTGGGATTCGACGGACGACCCGTCGACGACTCCGTCCCAGAATGCCATGGACGGATTCGGGACGCCGCACCGGACCCGGTCCCGGAGGGGGTGAGAACGCGTCCACGGACGCGCCCGGACTGCGGCCGGGGCGACGCGGTGCCACCGTGCCTGCTCCGCGGACCTGGGAGCGCGGCTTCGGGCCTCCTACGGCGTCCCGCGAGGCCTCCGATACGGCTCGTATATTCCATGCAAGTCATGGTCACGCTTGCGCTTGAGGAGGTCGCATGGGGTACCGGGTCGCGAAGGCGGTGGAGGCCGATGTCCTGGCACGGCGGGCGGTCCGCCGACCCGGCCGGTGGGGCGTCGTGCGCGAAGCACCCGCGGCGCCGTACGGTGCCCGCCGAGGGTCGGCTTCTGGGTCCGACGGGTGCAGGGAGCTCGCGCCGGACGGGGTCGAAGTCGCGCCGCGCGAGGCCGGCGCCACCCCGAGCGAGGCAGGCGCCACCCCGAGCGAGGCCGACGTCACGCCGCGCGATGCCGACGTCACACCGCGCGAGGCCGACGTCGCGCCGGGCGAGGCCGACGCCTGGGCGGACCCGGACGCCCTCGAGGAGCTCGGCGACCGGATCGCGACGCTCTATGCGCACGTCCACGCGGCCGAGCATCGACTCCTCGTCATGATCGAGGCGTTCGACCGGCGCAAGGGGTGGGAGCCGGGCGGGCACCGCTCGTGCGCCCACTGGCTCGCCTTCCGGACGGGAATCGAGCTGGGAGCGGCGCGGGAGCGCGTCCGGGCCGCCCGGGCGCTGGCGGACCTTCCGCGAACGAGGGCCGCCATGGCCCGGGGCGAGCTCTCGTTCGCGAAGGTGCGGGCGCTGACCCGGGTCGCCTCGGCCGAGAGCGAAGCGGAGCTGATCGACTTCGCCCGCTCGGCCACCGCGGCCCAGACCGAGCGGTTCGTGCGGGCCTGGCGCAAGCTCGACGGGCGGGACGAAGCGGCGCTCGAGCGGGAGAGGCATCGGTCCCGGCGTTTCGTCGTCCGGCCGGACGGCGAGGGCATGTACGAGGTCCGGGGCCGCCTCGAGCCCGAGGTGGGGGTGATGCTGATGCGGGCGATCGAGATGGCGTCCGACGCCCTCTACCGCAGGACGGGACGTTCGGAGGAAATGGGGGCGACCCGGAGGTGGGCGGACGCGGTCGGCCTGCTGGCGGAGCGGGCCATGGCCGTGGGCTTCGGGGAGGCCGACGTTTCCGCGGAAACGTGCCGGGGCGCCGAGCCACCTGTCAGCGGCTCTCGGGCCGAGCGCTACCAGGTCGTGCTGCACGTCGACGCGAGGAGTCCCGGGACCTCCTCCGGAGAGGGTGGGTCGGCCTGCATGGAGGACGGCACCCGCGTTTCCGCGGAAGCGTCCCACCGGCTCGCCTGCGACGCCGCGGTGGTCGAGCTGGCCCGGGGCCCGGACGGAGCGGTCCTGGACGTGGGACGGCGGAGGCGCACCGTGCCGTCGTCCATCCGCAGGGCGCTGGACGCCCGGGACCGAGGGTGTCGGTTCCCGGGCTGCGGGCTCCGCTTCACCGACGCCCACCACATCCGCCACTGGGCCGACGGAGGAGCGACGAGCCTGGACAACCTCGTGCTGCTCTGCCGCTTCCATCACCGGCTCGTGCACGAGGAGGGCTTCCGCGTGGAGTGGGCCGGCGTCGCCGGAGGCGCCCCCACCTTCTCAGACCCCAGGGGTCGCCCGCTTCCCGACTGGCCGTCCCCCGCGCGTCTGCCGGGCCATCCCGCCGAGGCGCTCGTCCGGGCGCACGTCCGGGCGGGCATCGATCCCGGTGCCCTCACGGCGTCGGCCCGTTGGAAGAGCCAGCCCGACATCCCGTGGAGCGACTATGCCCGGGCCCTGGAGGCGCTCGAACGGGCGGACGAGCGTGGCCCCGATGGAGACGGCCTGGCCGCCTGAGCCTCGAGTCCAGCGGGCCGGGGGCGCCTCGACCCCGCCCCCGGCGTCCTACCGGCCGCCGCCCCTCAGCTCCTCCACGAGGTGGCCGGCGCCGTACACCACCTCCAGGGCCTCCGTGATGGCCATGGAGTGCACGCTCACGCAGCGGGACACCTCGTCGGTGAAGATGAAGCGGTTGGGTAGCATCTCGATGTTGCCGTCGAACACCAGCCCGACCACCTCGCCGGCCGTAGTCGGCGATGCGCGCCGGGTACTCCACGTCCCGGAGGTACTCCATCTGGGCCAGGGTCAGGAGGCGGCCCGTGGAGCCCGGATTCCCCACCACGAAGACGGTCTCGCCCTCGGCGGCGCCGGCGTCGCTCCACTCCAGCCAGTGGTCGGGGTGGACCGGCTGGCCGTTCTCGTACG
>JASFUL010000623.1:0-3194 GCA_050050315.1 Gemmatimonadota bacterium | reverse complement strand
CCAGACCATCCACTACAAGGTCGTGGCTCCGGCCGCCGAGATCGTCGACGCCATGGGGCGCTTCCTCACCACCGAGCAGTGGTTCGAGCGTCCCCACGACCCTTTCGGCCGGAGCCCGTCGGTCATCAGCTACGACTACGACGAGCGCAGACGGGTCACGGAGGACAGCCGGGCGTGGATCGCCGGCCTGGGCGACGAGGGTGGATCGGGGTCGTGGCTGGCCGCGATGATGAAACAGCTCCTCCGCCCCGACCTCGATGAGATCCGGAAGCTGGAGCGCTTCGTGGACGGCGTGCTCTGGGGCGGCCTCCAGTACTCCGACGGCGACCTCCGGTACGGCGTGCGCAAGAGCATGTTCTACTGGGAGCCGGACTCCATGCCGGCCGGGACGTACAGCGCCGACGTGGGCTACGGGGGCTGGTCGAGCTGGAACCGGGAGCACGCCCGCACCGTCGGTCGCTCCTACGACTACCCCCACGTGACCGCGGCGTACTGGGTTCTGTACCGCCTGGCGCGGGAGCACGAAGGGCTGGTGACGAACCACGGCTGGGAGTGGTACCTGGAGCGGGCCTACGAGACGGGGCGGGCCATGGTGCGGCTCGCGCCCCACTACGCCCAGTACGGACAGATGGAGGGCACCGTCTTCCTCCTCGTGCTCCTGGACCTGCAGCGGGAGGGGTGGCGTGACGATGCCGGCGCGCTCGAGTCGACCATGCGCGCCCGGGCCGAGGTGTGGCGCGAGCTGGCGTATCCCTACGGGAGCGAGATGCCGTGGGACTCGACGGGCCAGGAAGAGGTCTACGCCTGGTGCCGCTACTTCGGCTTCGAGGAGAAGGCCGCCGTCACGCTGAACGCCATCCTGGGCTACATGCCCACCCTCCCCCACTGGGGTTACAACGGCAGCGCGCGCCGATACTGGGACTTCATCTACGCGGGCAAGCTCCGCCGCCTCGAGCGCCAGCTCCACCACTACGGGTCGGGGCTGAACGCCATCCCCGTGCTCACCGAGTACCGGGACCACCCCGACGACCTCTACCTGCTGCGGGTCGGGTACGGCGGCGTGCTGGGCTCCATCGCCAACGTCACGGAGGACGGCTTCGGGCCCAGCGGCTTCCACGCCTATCCCTCCACCCTGAGGATCGACGGGTACTCGGGAGACTACGGTCCGGGCTTCTTCGGTCACGCCGTGAACACGGGGACCTACCTGCACCGGGACCCGGACCTCGGATGGATCGCCTTCGGCGGGAACGTGCGGGTGGAGGACGGGGCGGTCCGGGTCGGGCCCACCGACGCCTCTCGGGCCAGGGTCTTCCTGGCGCCCGTGGGGCTGTGGTTGACGCTCGACGCGGGGACGTTCGAAGGGGTGACGCTCCACGAGGACGGGACCGTGGAGGTGACCCTCGGCCCCGGCGACTCCCACACGCCCCGGGCTCGTATGCGGGTGGGGCAACCGGCCCGGTCGGACGTGGCGGGCCGATACGTGCCGGAGGGGGCGCTTCCCGTCGAGCGGGGGGCCTACACCGTGGAGCTCGGGAGCGGGAGCACGCGGGTGGTGCTCCGGCCCGGGGGGTAGATGAGCGGGGCCCCGTGACGTCATCCGTCGATCCCATCGTCCGCCTGCGGGCCATCCGGAAGTCCTTCGGTGCGACGGAGGTTCTGCACGGCGTGGACTTCGAGGTCCGTCCCGGGGAGGTCCACGTGCTCGCCGGGGAGAACGGAGCCGGCAAGAGCACGCTGGTCAACATCCTTTCGGGCGTCTACGACGACTTCTCCGGCGAGCTGCTCTTCCGGGGTAGAGCGCGCCGCTTCACGCGTCCCGCGGACGCCGCCCGGGCCGGGATCGCCACGATCCACCAGGAGCTGTCCCTGGTTCCCAGCATGACGGTGGCCGACAACCTCTTCCTCGGTCGGGAGCGGACCGACCGGTGGGGCCGCGTGGACTTCGCCGGCCAGGAGCGTGAGGCGGCCGCCCTCCTGGCGGAGGCCGGCCTGGACGCGTCGCCCCGGCAGCTCGTGGCGGAGCTGGCCGTGTCCACCCAGCAGATGCTGGAGATCGCCCGGGCCCTCGCCCGGGAGGCGGCTCTGGTCATCCTGGACGAGCCCACGAGCGCTCTCAACGAGCGGGAGGTGGAGGTGCTCTTCGCCCGCATCGCCGCGCTGCGGGGGCAGGGACGTGGCATCGTCTACATCACCCACAAGATGGAGGAGATCTACCGCCTGGCGGACCGGATCACGGTCTTGAGGGACGGGGCCCGCGTCGGCACCGCCGCCGCCGCGGAGCTCCCGCCCGGGACGCTCGTGTCGCTCATGGTCGGTCGCGACCTGGAAGAGCCCGAAGTCCGCTCGACGGCCGTGGGGGACCAGGCCGTTCTGGAGGTGGTGGACCTGCGCGTCGCCCGTCCCGCCGCGGCCGATCGCCCTCTCGTGGACGGCGTCTCCTTCACCCTGCGCCGGGGCGAGATCCTGGGCCTGGCGGGACTCCGGGGGTCGGGCGCCAACGACGTCCTCCACGCGCTCTTCGGGGCGACGGGGGCGCGGTCGGGCTCCGTGACGCTCGAAGGGCGCGCCTTCGCTCCCTCGGGACCGGCCGAGGCGCTCGCCCGGGGGGTGATCCTTCTCACCAACGACCGCAAGGCCAAGGGGCTCGCCTCCGAGCAGAGCGTGACCCACAGCGTGAGCCTGGCCAGCCTGGGGCGCTTCAGCGGACCCGGGGCGTGGATACGTCGGCGGGCCGAGCGCCGGGCGGTGGCCGAGGTGACGGGGAGCTTCCGCCTCGACGCCCCCTCGCTGGACGCGCCGGTCCGCACCCTCTCGGGAGGGAACCAGCAGAAGGTGTATCTGGCTCGGTGTCTCATGACCGAGCCGCGGGTGCTCCTCCTGGACGAGCCGACCCGCGGCATCGACATCGGCGCCAAGACCGACATCTACGGCCTCATGAAGGAATGGGTGGGGCGGGGGATCTCCATCCTCCTCATCACGTCGGAGATGGACGAGCTCGTGCGGTTGTGCCACCGCATCCTCGTGCTGCACCGGGGACGGGTGGTCACGGAGTTGGAACGGGACACGGCCACCAAGGACCGGATCCTGTCCGCCGCCATGGGCCACGCCGCGGCCGGCGCCCCGGCCACCGGGAACCGTGGCTCCGGGGAGCCCCACGTGTGAGCGGCGAACGCGGGCTCCGTGCCTGGATCGGC
>JASFUL010000622.1:0-3194 GCA_050050315.1 Gemmatimonadota bacterium | reverse complement strand
ACCAGGGCGATCGCGACGCGGCCCTGGCCGAGCTGGAAGGCCTTTCGAGGGAGGGGGAAGAGGGCGAGCTCCAGCCCATCTTCGTCGCCATGGTGTTCGCCGGCCTGGGCGAGGCCGACGAGGCCTTCCAGCACCTGCAGGTGGCCTTCGACGAGGACTATCCCTACCTGGAGTACCTCCCTTCGAACCCGTTCTTCGACCCGATCCGCGACGACCCCCGCTTCGGGGTCCTCCTGCGCCGCATCGGGCTCTGATCCACGGGCCAGGAGGCCGCGGCCGAGCTCACGCCGTCCCGCCCCTCCCCCGGGTCCGGGTCCGCCACAGCACCAGAGCGCCACCCAGCACGCCCGCGACGGGCAGCGCGAGGTCCTGGACCACACCCAGGGTGAAGGCCGCGCTCCCTCCCACGAGGGACCACAGCACGGGCACCACGAGGAGCGTCCACGGGACGCGAGGAGCGCCCACGAGCAGCAGGCCCATCGTGAAGATCGTCGTGGGGCAGGGAAGGCCGAAGGTGGGCAGGGAAGGCCAGGCGTGGCCTACGGCGAGCCCCAGCACGGGATACACGACGAGCCCGTAGGTGACCACCGCACCCGCGAGGAGCCCCCATCGGTCGGGCCCGAGCTCGTAGCGGAGGGGCTCGCGGCGGAGGCCGGCGGCGCAGAACAGGACGCCCTGCACGACGAAGAGGGCGCCGAAGAGCCACGCCCCCGGGTTGACGTCCGTGAAGTACAGCCAGTGGTAGACGCCTCCCATCCAGATCCAGAGGGCGCCCAGGATCAGGGACACGGTCCGGTCCGACCCGCGACCCCCCCGCCAGGAGGCCACCAGCGCGACCAGCGCCGCCGCGGCGAGCGCCAGCTGGGCGGGCCACACGCCCTGGTTGTACCGGGCGAAGACGCGGAAGAACTCCTCCTGGGTGAAGGGCAGCTCCATGGGGGCCTCCGTCCGGTGCGCTCGCTGGGCAGCGTGCTCGGACTGATCATGGGGGGTCGCGGACCTCTCGTCTGTGGGGAATCTCCTTCGACCCGCCGTGGTGGGGATCTGCACCGGGCTCCCCGGGGCGCCACGGGGCGGCGACAGGCCGACCGCCCGGGCGGGCCGAGGCCACGCGCAGGCCCGAACCCGGCCACGGGTCCTTGCGGCTCCCCGGAGCCGGTGGCATGGTGGCGCCGACCGTCCACCCGCCCCGAACGCCGGCCGTGACGACCCACTCCCTTCGCTTCGACGTCGACGCCATGCACGGCGCCTTCTCTCCGGACCTCGAGCCGGTCGTCGAGATCGCGTCCGGCGACGCGGTCCTGGGGGAGACGGCCGACGTGGGCTGGGGCCTGGAACCTCCCACCGACGAGGTATCCCTCCGGAAGAAGCTCGACCGGCCGGGGACACCGCGGTACCGCGGCCCTGCGCTCCTGGGCCCCGTCGCCGTCCGGGGGGCCGATCCCGGGACCGTCCTCGAGGTGCGCATCGACGAGCTCCGGCCCGCCTCGTGGGGCTGGACCTGGAGCGGGGGGCCGGGGGAGGCCCGTCCGGAGGTCAACCGCCGGCTCGGTGTGCTCTCCGCATCCCCTCGGCTGACCCGCTGGACCCTCGACCTGGACCGGGGGGTGGCGGCGACGGCGGAAGGTCGCGAGGTGGCGTTGCGGCCCCACCTGGGGGTGATGGGGCTCGCGCCGGGCGCGCCGGGATGGCACTCGGGGTGGGCCGCGCGGCAGACCGGGGGCAACCTGGACTGCTCGGAGCTCGTCGTGGGGACGTCGCTCTTCCTGCCGGTGGAGGTCGAGGGCGGCCTGCTCTCGTTCGGCGACGGCCACGCGGCCCAGGGGGACGGCGAGATCGGTGGGACGGCGATCGAGTGCCGGATGGAGCGGGTCGCGCTCACCCTCTCCGTGCGACGGGACATGGCGCTCGCGCTTCCCGCCGCCCGCACCCCCGACGGCTGGGTCACGCTCGGATACGGCGCCGGCCTGGACGAGGCCGCCCTCCGCGCCGCCCGGGGGATGGTGGCGCTGCTGGCGTCCGAGCTCGGAGTCGACGCGTTCGAGGCGACGGCGCTGGCCAGCGTGGCGGCGTCGCTCCGGGTCACGCAGATGGTCAACGAATCGGTCGGGGTGCACGCCTTCCTCGACCACGAGGCGCTCGACGCGCTGCGGACGTGAGGCCGGAGCGGGGAGGCCATCCGAGCTCCACGAGGCGACCTCGTCGTCCCGGGAGCACCCGTCGGGAGCGCCGGGGCCTCGACGTCCCTTCTTCCGGAGGAGATCCATGTCTCCCGTTCGAGCGTTTCACGCGCGCGTCCACGCCGTGACCGCCAGGCGGCTCGCCCTGGCCGTCTCCCTGGTGGCGGGCCTCCTGCCCGGCGCGCTGTCGGCCCGTCAGGCCGCGCCCCGGCCGTCCCCACGGACCGGGGCTCCGGGGCGGCTCGACGCCACCGCCCGCCCCGGGCCGACCGATCCGGCCGAGCTGGCCGCGTTCGTCGACGGGCTCATGGCCGTGCAGCTCGACGAGCGCGAGACCGTCGGAGCGGTCGTGGCGGTGGTGCGGGACGGCCGGGTGATGTTCGCCAGGGGGTACGGGCACGCCGACCTGGAGGCCGGCCGTCGGGTGGATCCCGAGCGCACCCTGTTCCGGATCGGCTCCGTGTCCAAGCTCTTCGTCTGGACGTCGGTCATGCAGCTCGTCGAGCAGGGTCGTATCGACCTGGACGCCGACCTCAACCAGTACCTGGAGGCCTTCCAGCTCCCGGAGACCTGGGACGAGCCGGTCACGCTGGCCCACGTCATGGCCCACTCGGCGGGGTTCGAGGACCGGGTCGTCGGGCTCTTCGGGGAGGTGGACCGTCCCTTCGAAGAGGTGCTCGCGGGGCAGATTCCGGCCCGCGTGCGGCCGCCGGGTCTCTGGTCGGCGTACTCGAACCACGGGACCGCCATGGCCGCTCACGCCGCGGCCACGGTGGCCGGCCTCCCGTGGGAGGAACTCGTCCAGCGCCGGATCCTCGACCCCCTGGGCATGGACCGCACCACCTTCCGGCAGCCCCTCCCCGAGCCGCTCTCCGCCGACATGTCGAAGGGGTACCGGCACAGGACCGGGGGCTTCGAGGAGCGGGACTTCGAAACCGTCCCGCTGGCGCCGGTGGGAGCGGCGTCGGCCACCGCCATGGACATGGCGCGGTTCATGATCGCCCACTTGCAGCT
>JASFUL010000621.1:0-3203 GCA_050050315.1 Gemmatimonadota bacterium | reverse complement strand
ACGGCCGGATCGTGGATCTACATCGGGACCCAGGGCATCCTCCAGGGCACGTACGAGACGTTCGGCGCCATGGCGGCCCGGCACTTCGGGGGCTCGCTCCGGGGCCGGTGGGTGCTGAGCGGGGGGATGGGAGGCATGGGAGGCGCGCAGCCGCTGGCCGCCACCATGAACGGGGGCGCCATCCTGGTGGTCGAGGTCGATCCCCGGCGGATCGAGCGGCGCATCGAGACGCGCTACTGCGACCGCATGACCGACGACCTGGACGAGGCGCTGGCGCTCGTGCGGGGCGCCGCGGAGGGGGGGGAGGCGCTCAGCGTGGGGCTGGTGGGCAACTGCGCCGACGTCCTGCCGGAGATGGTCGAGCGGGGCGTCGTGCCGGACCTCGTGACCGACCAGACGTCGGCCCACGACCCGCTCTCCTACGTTCCGTCGGGCCTGTCGGTCGAGGAGGCCGAGGCCCTGAGCGCGTCCGATCCAGGTGAGTACGAGCGTCGTTCGATGGAGTCCATGGCCGCCCACTGCCGCGCCATCGTCGCCATGCAGGAGGCCGGCGCCGTGGCGGTGGACTACGGCAACAACCTCCGGGGACAGGCCCGGGACGCGGGTTTCGAGGGCGCCTTCGCCTATCCGGGCTTCGTGCCCGCCTACATCCGGCCGCTCTTCTGCGAGGGGAAGGGGCCCTTCCGGTGGGTCGCGCTCTCGGGCGATCCGGCGGACATCCACCGGACGGACGACCTCGTCCTCGACCTCCTCCCGGAGGACGAGCACCTGGGACGCTGGATCCGCATGGCCCGGGAGCGCGTGGCGTTCCAGGGACTGCCGTCGCGAATCTGCTGGCTGGGGCAGGGCGACCGGGCGCGCTTCGGCCTGGCCATCAACGACCTCGTGGGGCGGGGCGAGATCTCGGCGCCCATCGTGATCGGGCGCGACCATCTGGACACCGGGTCGGTGGCGTCTCCCTTCCGGGAGACCGAGGGGATGAAGGACGGGACCGACGCGGTCGCCGACTGGCCCATCCTGAACGCGCTGCTCAACACCGCCTCGGGAGCGAGCTGGGTGAGCTTCCACCACGGCGGGGGCGTGGGCATCGGGAACTCGCTCCACGCCGGCCAGGTCCTGGTGTGCGACGGAACGCCCGCGATGGCGGCTCGGATCGAGCGCGTGCTGACCAATGATCCGGGGCTGGGCGTCGTCCGGCACGCCGACGCGGGGTACGAAGAGGCGGTCGAGACGCTGCGTCGGGCGGAGGGGGTGCGGCACCCGATGATCGAGTGAGCGGTCAGGCGAGGCGCTCGAGGGCTTTCCGGTAGGCCCGGGCCGCGGCCTCCCGGCCCGGGTGACGGCCGTCCCGGACCACCCACCGGCCCCCGACCATCACGTGGCGGACCACGGACGTGGTCGACGCGAAGATCCATGCGTCCAGAAGGTCGTCCTCCTCTCGCTCCGCCATCGCGGGGTGCCGGTCGTCCAGCACCACGAGGTCCGCGCGCCGCCCCGGGGCGAGCCCCCCGGCGCCCCGCCGTAGTGCGCGCTCCCCGCCCATGACGGCCGCCTCCAGCAGAACCCGGCCGGTGGACCGCTCGTCCGGACCGGCGGCCACGTTGCGGGCGCCGGTCCGGAGGCGCTGCCCGTACTCGAGCCAGCGCAGCTCCTCGACGGGGCTCACCGAGACGTGGCTGTCCGAGCCCACGCCGAGGGATCCCCCCGCCTCCATCCAGCCTTCCAGCTCGAAGAGCCCGTCGCCCAGATTGGCCTCCGTCGTGGGACACAGCCCGGCCACGGCGCCGGTGCGGGCGGCCCTCTCCACCTCGGCCTCGTCCAGGTGGGTGGCGTGGGCCAGACACCACCGCTCGTCCACCGGCGCGTGGTCGAGGAGCCACGCCACCGGCCGCGCCCCCGACCAGGCCAGGCAGGCTTCCACCTCCCGCCGCTGCTCGGCCACGTGGATGTGGATCGGCGCCGCGGCGTCCAGCCGATCCGCCGCCCGTACCGCCGCGCCGATCGCCTCGGGGGGAACCGCCCGGAGGGAGTGGAGCGCCAGCCCCGTGCGCCGGTCCGGGTCGTCCACCAGGTCGGCGGACACCGTCTCCAGCAGACGGACGAGGGAACCCACGTCGTTCACGAAGCGGCGCTGGCCCTCCTCCGGCGGAGCTCCCCCGAAGTCGCCCGTCATGTAAAGGACCGGCAGGTGAGTCAGACCGATCCCGGTGTGCCGCGCCGCCCGCACGATCCTGCGGCTCATGTCCGCCGGGTCGTCGTACGGGCGGCCGTCGGGCGCGTGATGCAGGTAGTGGAACTCGCCCACCGAGGTGTAGCCCGCCTCGAGCATCTCCACCTGGAGCCAGGTCGCGACGGTTTCCACGTCCTCGGGGCCGAGCCGGGCCAGGAAGTGGTACATGCGGCGTCGCCAGCCCCAGAACGAGTCGCCCTCGGCCGACCCTCCCTCGGCGAGCCCGGCCATGGCCCGCTGGAACGCGTGGGAGTGGAGGTTCGGGACGCCCGGCACACACACGCCGACGTCCTCGGTTGGCGTCCCGCCCGGCGGCGCGTGTCCGGGGCGCACCAACACCAGGGTGCCGTCGTCGCCGATCTCGAGGTGGACGTCCCGGGCCCAGCCGCCGGGCAGCAGCGCCCGTGCGCATCGCAGGTGGGTGGTCAGGGCTCCCCTCCGTGGCTCGAGGACGGCGCTGTCGTACATTCCGTTGACGAGAGACGCCGGGGCGTCCCCCTGGGTCGGCGGCGACGGGAGACGCGAGCCCCGGCGGACCGGGACCGGGCCTGACGCGACGCGTACGGTGCGGGGCCCGCCCGGGGGCCGTCAACAGAAGGAGTCGAGGGTGAGCGACGACGGAGCGTGGGACACGGTCTGGATCGACGGCCACCTCGCGACCCTGCGGGAGGGCGCGGGGCCGTGGGGTGCCGTGCGGGACGGGGCCCTCGGCATCCGCGACGGGCGGGTCGTCTGGGTCGGTCGGCGCGCGGACCTGGGCGACGAGCCGAGCGCCCTGGCCCGGGAGGTCCGCTCGGCCGGGGGAGGGTGGATCACGCCCGGCCTCATCGACTGCCACACCCACCTCGTGTTCGGGGGGCAGCGGGCCGACGAGTTCGAGCGGCGCCTGCGGGGGGCGTCCTACGCCGAGATCGCCCGCGAGGGGGGCGGGATCCTGTCCACGGTGCGCGCCACGCGCGCCGCGTCGGACGAG
>JASFUL010000620.1:0-3220 GCA_050050315.1 Gemmatimonadota bacterium | reverse complement strand
CGGACCGCCTCCGACACCGAGGTGCTGGTGGAGGCGTACCGGGCGTGGGGCCACGAGGTGTGGTCGCGCCTCAACGGCTTCTGGGCCGTCGCGCTGCTGGACCTCCGCGACGGTGCGCTCGTGCTGTCCAGGGACCGGCCCGGGATCGCTCCCCTGTACTGCCGGGAGGGCGACGGCCGGCTGCTGTTCTCCAGCCTCCAGCGTCCATTGCTCGATCCCGGCCGCCCCCGGGTGGCCCGGGCCCGGACCCGGGCCTTCGTGGACACCGGCCTCAAGGACTTCGACCGCCGCACGTTCTTCCGCGAGATCCGGTCCCTTCCGCCCGCGACGACCGTCGTGCTTCCCCCGGGCTGTACCCGCGTGGACGAGGGCCGGCGGATCGATTACTGGCGTGCACCGAGCGCGCCGCTCGGGGCCCATGAGCTCGGGTTGGACGAGGCCGCCGACCGGCTCCGGGAGACGCTGGCCGACGCGGTACGGCTGCGCCTCCGGGCCGACCGCCCGGTCGCGCTCGAGCTCAGCGGGGGGCTGGACAGCTCGTCCCTGGTGGCGCTGGCGGCGCGGGAGTCGGACGCGCCGGTCACGACCTGGACGCTACGGGTGCCGGAGCGCGACGAGGAACCCTTCGCGCGGACGCTCCGGGACCGGTACGACCTCGATTTCAGGGTCCTCGACGGGGTGGAGGAGACGTTCGCGGACGAGGCCCACGACTTCGCGGCCCTGATGGAGGAGCCGTACCACGCGGCGAGCATCTACACCCACTACCGCATGAGACGCCGGATGAAGCGGGCCGGGTCGGACGTGGTGCTCACCGGATCGGGCGGGGACGAGGTGCTGGCGGGATACGAGTGGGATTTCTGGCCGGCGGCGCGCCGGGCTCTGGAAGCCGACGGAGCGCGGCTGCAGGCCCTCCGGTTCCACCTGGCCCAGCGGTACGGCACCGGCCCCCGGGCCCGGGAGAGCCTGGAGGGGTGGGCGCGCTGGGCGGGTCGGAGCCTCCGCCATCCCCTGCAGCTGGCCCGACGGGTCGCGGCGCGGCTCGCCCGGCCGGCCCCGTCTCGACCCCCGAGCGGGGCAGGGGACGCGCCCTGGCCCACCGGCGGGACCGGGGACGGGCCCGACCCGGCGTACGCGCTCCACGCGTCGTACCCGGGCCTCGACTACGCGGCCCAGCGCCGGTACCACCTGGAGGTGGCTCAGCTGCCGTACTACCTGCGGAGCAACGACCACTTCACCTTCGACCTCCCCCTGGAGCACCGCTTCCCGTTCCTGGACCACCGGGTCATCGAGCTCGGTCTCACCATGCCCCCGCGCCACCTCTTCCGGGACGGGTGGACGAAGTACGTGCTGCGGCGCGCCATGGAGGGCCTCCTGCCCCCGGAGGTCCTCTGGCGGAGGGAGAAGATGGGGTTCCCGTTCCCGTTCCGGCGCTTCCTGCGGCAGAACCGACCGGCGTTCGAGCCGCTCCTGCGGCGGGTCGCCGATGCCGGCTTGGCCGAGCCCGCCGACTACGGCGCCCTTCTCGCCTCCGACCACCACCGTCTCTGGCGCGTCTGCTCCACCGGCCTGTGGCTGGAATCCGGGCTCGCCCCGCGCCCCTGACCCCGCCTCCTCCGGCCTCAACCCCCGGAGTCGAGCACCCGGGCGTACACCTCGGCCCTCCGGTCCCACGTGTGATGGCGGAGCACGTAGCGGACGGCGGCCTCCCGGTCCCAGCTCCGCTCCACCGCCTGGACGACCCGCTCGGCCAGCTCGTCCATCCGCTCCGACGGGACGACGAATCCCAGTCCCGACTCGCGCACCACTCCGTCGTTGGGGAACCCCCCCTCGCACACCACTGGAAGCCCCGCCCTCAGGTAGTGGTAGATCTTGGTGCTCTCGTTGTTGTGCTGGAACGGTCCGGCCGACACCACGAGGCCCGCGTCGGCGTGTCGCAGGTAGTCCCACGAGGCCCGGTAGGGCACGGAGCCCAACCAGGTCACGGCGTCCGGGTCGAGGCTGGTGGCCTCGCCCGGGCCCACCACGAAGGTCCGGATTCCGCGAGCCCGCAGGGCCCGGCCCACCCGGTTGAGCTTGTCGGTGAGGGTGCGGTGGGCCTCCGGCTGGCTGAGCGACGTGGGCGCGTAGAAGTTGCCCGCGAACACCGCCCGTGGGCCGCGTCCCGGATAGGGATCGGGGCCCGGCGGTGGGATGTCGCGCTCCGCCGCGCCCGGAACCAGGAGGACACCGTCCCGCGGGCCGTGGGCCTCCTCGAGGAGCGCCCCGGCGGGCTCGCTGAGGACCGTGACGTAGCGAGCCGTCCGATGGATCCGCGCCTGGGTCCGGTAGAGCGCCTCCCGCGCCTCGCCGTAGAAGTAGATCCCCGGCCGGTCCTCCGCGGCCACGACCGACCCCAGCTTGGCGATGACGAACGGGTGCTCCCCGCCGCCGTACCGCTCGAGCGTCCGGAATCCCTTGTGGAAGAGCGTCTTGACCACGTCGTAGCGGTCCCAGCGGACGCTCCGCACCGGCACCCTCCCCACGCCCTCCACCCCCTTCAACCCCCGGCGGGGAAGCCACGGGAGCCCGGGTGCCGCTACGTCCACCCGGTGCCCGAGTCGCGCCAGGGCCTCGGAGATGCGGAACCACCGGATGATCGCCATGTCCCGGGGGACGAACTCGGCCCGCGAATCCGTATAGACCGTCACGATCCGCACGGTGCGGCTCCCGGCTCGGGGGGCGGTCGCACGCCGGCTCCGGGGCCCGGCCTCGGGCCGATCTCGGCCGGGCGGCCCACGATCGGGTGCATCACAAGGCCTCGGCCCTGAACAGCTCGTCCACGACGTCGCCGACCCTCCGGATCGTCACGCGCTCGGCCAGTCGCTCGAGGAGCCGCGGATACCGGTCGATCCAGAGGTGGGCGTAGCAGTCGTGCAGCGAGAGGGTCGAGAACGGGCGCCGCTCCACCTCCCGGACCAGCGCCTCTTCCCACGCGTCGGGCTCGAGGGCTCCGGTGTGCAGCGGGAAGTCGTCGGTGACGACGGGCACCATGACGACACCGCTCCGGCGCACGGGGAGCCGGGTGCCGAGCGACGCCTCCGAGGACGCCAGCCATTGGAAGTTCCTGAGACGAAGAGGGCGACCCCGGAGCTCCCTCGTCAGACGGGAGCGCGGCGCCCGGTACCCCTCGATCCGGTAGTCGACCCGGCGGCAGCGGAGGAGCTGGCGGCCGGGCCCGTGA
>JASFUL010000619.1:0-3250 GCA_050050315.1 Gemmatimonadota bacterium | reverse complement strand
GAAGACGATGCCCCGGGCGTTGGCCAGGTCCCACGGGGCGCTGTGCCGGTTGTCCCCCAGGGTGAGGCGCGTGGCTTCGAGGCCCGCGGGCCAGCAGAGGTCGCCGTAGATGCCCGTGTACCCGCCGAACATGCGGAAGAAGGCGGGCCCGGCCGAGTTGAGCAGCCCCTTCGTGCCCGAGGCGGCGTAGTAGAAGACGCTCTGCGGGCCCCAGCGTTCACGGACCCGGACCAGCTCGGCCGCGATCTCGTCGAGGGCGTCGTCCCAGGGCACGCGCAGGAACGCGCCGTCCGGAGCGCGGCGGAGGGGATGGAGGATCCGGTCGGGCGAGGCCACACGCTCGACGTAGCTCAGACCCTTGAGGCACGGCCCGCCCGCCGTGGCCCGGTTGGCCGGGTGGGGGAGGACGCGCCGTAGCCGGCCGTCCTCCACCTCCACGGTCATCGTGCAGGTGCTGTAGCAGTTCCGCGGGCAGGCGGTGACGAAGGTGCCGTCGGGCATGGCGGCGCGGGGGACGGAGGGCGGGGGGTCCTCCACAAGCTAGCGGCGGGGCCCCGACCCGGGGTAGCATCCGGGCGAGACTCCACGGGCCCCGCGCCGTCGACCGCCCGGCGCACCTCCCACGCCGCGTCCCCGCACCCCGCGACGCTCAGGCGGGCGGCAGGAGGAGCTCCGCATACGTGCGCTGGGCGCTGGACGTCAGGATGCACCCGGCAGGATGGCTGGTCTCGTTGGACGTGGACGTGAGCTCGGAGTTGTACCGAAGGCACACCCCCACGCTGCCCCCGCGAGCGACGTCGATGTCCTCCGGGTCACCGGACGACAGCGGGTGCCGGAGCTCGACGATCCCCTCCGTCCCCTGGATCCCGCGGCCGCTGGACCCGTCATCCTCCAGGTCGGGCCTGAGGCTCTCCTCGAAGTGCCCGTCGAAGAAGCCGGACGGCGGCGCGCCGATGACGTCGTCCCCGGAAAGCTCGAGGTCGAGGGTGTTGTCGAACCGGACCGAGCCGGTCCCGAGCTCCGTACCGGCGGGCACCGGGACGCGCAGGAGAACGTAGAGGTCGGTCCCGTCGACGAGGAAGCGGGCGGTCGAACCGGCATGGGCCCCGGCGAAGATCGGATAGGCGGTCGCTGCGTCCCACTCGCCGGGCGCCAGCGTACCGTCGACCGTGGGAGAGCCCACCGCTGCTTCGAAGACGATCCGGACCCGCGACACGAACGGGCTGGCGGGAACGGGCTCCCCGTCGAGCGTCACGTCCAGCGAGTCCATCCCGAGCTCGGTCGGCGTATAGGTCAGCACGTGCGCACCCTCCCCTGCCTCCGAGGCGCTGGTCGCGGCGCCCGCGTTCGCGCCCCGGACCGCCATCGCCAGGCCGGGCAGCTCGCCGGTGAAGGGTCGACCCTCCGTGTCCCGGGCCTCCACGACCACCTCGGTGGCGACGCCCGGCGTCCCCGACGGAACGGTGGTGGTCAGCCTGGAGGGGTCGTGGACCGCGGGCCCCGTGGAGTCGCCGCAGCCGGCGAAGGGAAGGAGGAGGGCGAAGACGACGGGGACGCTCGGTCGGAGTCTCGGCATCGCACGGGACCGGCATGAGGGGGAGGATGCAGACGCCCGGGCCGGGGGGGAGAACTCGGGTGATGGCAAGATGAACCGCGGCGTCGACCCCGGCAAGCCGCGCCCGACGCGCCGAGGAGCCGCGTGCGGCCCGCTGAAGCAGGGCGCCCTCCGGGCTCCCTCACTCGGCGGCGGGAACCGGCGGAGTCGACGCCGGGACGCGAGGCTCGCCTTCGTGCCGTCGGATGATGCGGACGCCGACGGTCAGCGCGGGCACCACGAACACCAGCAGGAAGCCCCAGGTGAGGGTGCCGTAGCCCCGGGCGATGAGGGCGACGAGGCCGAAGCGCGCCACGGCCGCGCCCGTGGCCAGGAGGGCGAGGGCCACCGCCGGCCGGACCCATCGCGGGAGCGCCTCCCGGCGGTCGGCGAGGAGCCCGGCGATGCGTTCGTTGACCGCGTGGATCAGACCCGTCCCGGTCTCGATGAGCGTCCCGAACAGGACCACCTGGAACACCAGGAAGAAGGCGGGCGAGCCCAGGAGGTCCAGGAGGTAGGTCGCCGGCACCGCCTCGTCGACCACCGCCGGGTAGTGGCCCGCGATGGCCACGTAGAAGAGGAGGGCGGGCGTCATGGCGATGGGGCCGGCGAGCAGACCCGCCGCCACCGCCTCGCGCCGGCGCTCGATGTGGTGGACGGCGAACAGCACCGGCGGGATGACCGCCAGGTTGTAGGCGGCGTATTCGACGCCGCCCCGGACCCATCCGAGCCCCACCGGGGGACCCGCCACGAACGCCGCCCGGATCTCGGGGCCGAAGCGGGCGACGGCCCACACGAAGAGCACGGCGTAGGTGGCGTACAGCACGAACGACCAGCCCGCCAGGAAGCGCTCGATCAGGCCCGTGCCGCTGAAGACGAGGGCGCCGACCGCCAGCATCATCCCGACCACCCCCACGGCGTACGGCAGGCCGAAGGCGTCCCGGAGGATCTCGCCCGCCGCGGCGGCGATGACCGCCAGCACGATGAGCAGCAGCGCCACGTAGCAGACTTCGAAGAGCCACCACCAGCGGCCCAGGAGCACCTTGAAGAAGTGCCGGTAGTCGTACACCCGGAAGAGGCGCGCCAGCTCGAACGAGACGACGCAGACCGCGCTCCAGATCACCGTGGAGACGAGTGTCATCGCCAGCAGTCCCGCGAGGGGCCCGTACGAGAGGAAGAACTCCACCAGCTCGCGCCCGGTCCCGTATCCCCCGGCGATGACGACCGACTGGAAGACGAACCCCGGCAGCAGGTACCGGCGGAAGACGCCGGCCCTCACGGCCGCGCCCGCTCCGGGGCCGTCCGGCCCGTCGGGCGGGGCCTCACCAGCCGGTCCAGCCGGGTCCTCGGACGACCCGGCCCGGGAAGGCTCCGGTGTGCTCGCCGTCCGCCAGCACCCGCACCCCGTTGACCAGGACGTCGCGCACGCCCGTCGCGAGTTGGTGCGGCTCCGCGTACGTGGCGTGGTCGGTGATGGTCTCCGGGTCGAAGACCACCACGTCGGCGTAGAAGCCGGGCTGGAGCGCTCCGCGGCGACGGATCCCGAGGTTCCCGGCCGGGAAGCTGGTCAGGCGCCGCACGGCCTCCTCGAGGGAGATCACCCCCCGCTCCCGGACGTACCGGCCCAGGAGCCGGGCGAAGTTGCCGTATGCCCGG
>JASFUL010000618.1:0-3260 GCA_050050315.1 Gemmatimonadota bacterium | reverse complement strand
GTCGCTCGGCCCGCCGCACCGCGGAAGACCGGTGCGAGGCGACCGGCCGGGCCGCGCCCGACGGATCCGGGTCGTCGTCGTCCGCCGCCGGCGGGACCGCGGGCGCGCTCGCTTCGCGAACCGTCCGGGCCGCCGCCCCGAGGAACTCCGAGACCCACCAGTGGACGTCACGGTCGTGCACGGTCCGCTGCAAGGCCATCAGTCGGCTGCGCTGCTCGGCCTCCTCCATCATGCAGGCCTCGTAGATGGCGTCGGCCACCGCCTCCACGTCGTTGGGGTTCACGGTCAGCGCGTGCTCGGCGAGCTCGTCGGCCGACCCGGCGAAGGCCGACAGCACGAGCACGCCGCGTCCGTCCACGCTGGCCGCACAGAACTCCTTCGACACGAGGTTCATCCCGTCCCGGATCGAGGTTACCAGGGCCACGTCCGCGGCCCGGTAGAAGGAGAGCAGCTCGGTCTGCTCCCACGTGCCGAACTGGTAGAGGATCGGCGCCCATCCCCCGGTCGTGAACTCGCCGTTGATCCGGCCCACGAGCCGCTCGATCTCCTTCTTCATCCGATGGTATTCGGGGATCCTCTCCCGGCTCGGAACCACGAGCTGGACGAGGCTCACCCGACCCCGCAGGTCCGGGTATTTCTCGAGCGCCCGCTCCAGCCCGTGGAGCTTCTGGGGGATCCCCTTCGTGTAGTCCAGGCGGTCCACGCCGAGGATGATCCGCTCGGTGCCGATGTCGGCACGGAGGTTGTCGGCGGCGGCACGGACCTCCGACGTCATCGCCCCGTCCCGGAAGAGGTCGTTGTCGATGGAGATGGGGAACGCGCCGACCCGGGTCGTGCCGCGTTCGGTCTCGACCCGGTCCTCCTCGACCACGTGGGTCGCGCCCTCGAGGCCTTCCACGCAGTCGAGGAAGTTCTCGCGGTCACGCGCCGTCTGGAATCCCACGAGGTCGAACTGGAGGAGGGACTTCAGCACCTCGGTGGCCCAGGGAAGCTGCTCGAAGATGTCGGGTGGCGGGAAGGGGATGTGGAGGAAGAAGCCCGCCGGGTTCTCGCACCCGCGACCCCGCAGCTCCTCCGCCACGGCCATCAGATGGTAGTCGTGGATCCAGAGGAAGGTCTCCGGCCCGGCCACCCGCTGGATGGCGCGAGCGAACTTCGAGTTCACCCGGCGATAGGTCCGCCAGTAGCGCGGCTCGAAGTTGCAGCGGCTCTGGAGCCCGTGGCAGAGGGGCCAGAGAATCTCGTTGCTGAAGCCCCGGTAGAAGTCGCGCCGCTCGGATCGCGTCAAGGGGACCGGCTCGACGTCGTATCCGGCGACCGCCTCGGCCTGGAGCAGCGCGCGGAGCTCCTCCTCCTCGATCTGCCCCTCCATCACGCCCGGCCACCCCACCCACACCCCACCTCTGCGCCGGAGGACCGGCTCGAGCGCGGTCACCAGGCCGCCTGAGCTGGCCTCGCGGCGCCACTGGCCGTCGTCGTCCCTGCGGAGCTGGATCGGTAGCCGGTTCGAGGCGATGAGGAGGCCGCTGTCGGCCGTGTGCTCATCCCCGTCCATGTCGTGGACCAACATCTTTACTCAGAAGCGAATCAATATGCCTGGGCCCCGCCGTACCGGCTGCAAGAAATGTGCGCCCTCTCCGGGCGCGGGAGCAAGGAAAATCCCGGGTGGGACGACGCGTCGCGCGTCGGGCGGCCCGCGTCGACCCTCCCGACGCCGGCCCCGACCCTCACCGGTTCCCCTCCTCCTCCAGCAGCCGGTCCAGGGCCTCCCGCGGGGCGCCGAGGCTGCGCGCCCGCCGACCGATGCCCTTCCACGGATCGTCCTTGTGACCCAACCGCCGGAACAGGTTCTCGAGCGTGTAGCGGCGGGGGCCCATGCCCGAGCCCGACACCTCGTCCCATTCGAGGGGCGTCGCCACCGGGGCACCCGGCCTCGCCCTCAGCGAATACGGCGCGACGGCCGTCTGGGCGTACTCGTTGCGGAGGATGTCCAGAAAGATCCGGCCCTTCCGCGCCTTCTTCCGGACCTCGGTGGTGAGGCGCTCGGGATGGCGACGCGCCAGCAGCTCGGCGACGTCCCGTGCCAGCCCCTTCACCTCGTCGAATCCGCGCTCCCGGCGGATCGGGACGTGGACGTGGAGGCCGCTGGAACCGGACGTCATGACGAACGGCACCAGGCCGATCTCGTCCAGCACCGCGCGCAAGCGGCGAGCCGCCCGGCGGACGTCGTCGAACGCCTCGCGCCACGACTCCTTCGGCGGATCGAGGTCGAAGACGATCCGGTCCGGACGTCGGGGCTCGTCGGCGCGGCTGAGCCATACGTGGGGCGTCAGGCACGCCTGCTGGGCCAGGTAGACCAGCGTGGCGGGCTCCTCCACCACGACCTGGCAATTGGTCCCGCCCTCCTTCTCCACCTCGCGCGTCCGGATCCAGTCCGGGAACCAGTGGGGGGTGTCCTTCTGGTAGAAGTCCTTCCCGTCGATCCCGTCGGGCCACCGGTGCATCGAGAGAAAGCGGTCCTGGACGTGGGGCAGCATCGTGTCGGCGATCCTCCCGTAGAACTCCACCACGTCGCCCTTCGTGATCCCCGCGTCCGGATAGAGGATCTTGTCCAGGTTCGAGAATCCGATGGTCCGGCCGAAGACCTCCCGCTCCTCCTTCGTGTCGCTCATGGGCTTCCTCGCTCCCTTCCGTCGCGCAGCGGGGTGGCGGCGGGCTCCTCCCGCACCACGTCCCCGGCCTCCTTGTCGTCGCGGATCCCCACGAAGCGCGGGTGCCGGAGCCGTCCGTCATCGGTCCATTCGGTGAAGCCCACCTCGCCGACGAGCTTCGGCGTCACCCAGTGGACCCCCTGGCTCGGCGGGTCGTCCTGGTCGGCGAAGGGCGACGTCTTCCGCTCCAGCCCGTCCATCCTCGCCCGGAGCGACCGGAGGAGCTCCTGGGTGAAGCCGGTGCCGACCTTCCCCGCGTACCGGAGGCTACCGTCCTCGTAGTATCCGACCAGGAGGGCCCCGAACCCCATCCGCTCGCCCTTCGGGTCGGTGAACCCTCCGACCACGAGCTCCTGGCGGTTCACGCACTTGAACTTGAGCCAGTCCTTCGAGCGGGAGTGGACGTAGGGGCTGTCGCCCCGCTTGGCGATGAGCCCCTCCCACCCCTTTCCACACGCTTCCTCGAGGTACTCGAGCCCGTTCCCCCTGCGGTGCGGGGTCCACCGGACCGGGTCGGAGAACTCCAGCGCCTTTCGCAGGAGCGACTTC
>JASFUL010000617.1:0-3267 GCA_050050315.1 Gemmatimonadota bacterium | reverse complement strand
CACCATCGTCCTTCAGCACCCGCTCTACTGGTACAGCACCCCACCGCTCCTCAAGCAGTGGGAGGACCTCGTCCTCGAGCACGGGTGGGCCTACGGCTCCGAGGGTACGGCGCTCCGGGGCAAACGCGCTGCGTCGGCCGTCTCCGCCGGGGGACGTGAGGAGGCGTATCGCCCGAAGGGGCGGAACCGCTACTCGATCCGGGAGTTCCTCCGCCCCGTCGAGGCGACCTGGAGGCTGTGCGGCGTCCTGCCGCTCTCTCCGTTCCTGGTTCACGGCACGCACCGGCTGTCTGCCGACGACATCGATCGGGAGGCCGCGCGATACCGGGCGTGGATCGAAGACCTGATCCGTGGCGGAGGCGATCCGATCCCGTGAGCATCGAGACCTTCCTGCCCCAGGCGTTCCTCTACCTCGCCGCGGCCGTGGTGGGGGTGCCGGTGGCGAAGCGCCTCGGCCTCGGCTCGGTCCTGGGCTACCTGCTCGCGGGAATCGTGATCGGCCCGTGGGCGCTGGGGCTGGTCGGGGGGGCGGAGGGAGAGGACGTCATGCACTTCGCCGAGTTCGGCGTGGTGCTGATGCTGTTCGTGATCGGGCTCGAGCTCCAGCCCGCCATGCTCTGGCGTCTGCGGAAGCCGATCCTGGGGCTGGGCGGCCTCCAGGTCGGCGTCACCACGCTCGCGCTGGGCGCCGGCGCGATGGCCCTCGGACTCGCGCCCGGGCAGGCGATCGCGGTGGGGATGATCCTCGCCCTCAGCTCGACGGCCATCGTGCTCCAGACGCTGGCCGAGAAGGGGCAGATGGCCAGCACCGGCGGACGGAGCGCGTTCAGCGTGCTCCTCTTCCAGGACATCGCGGTCATCCCGATGCTCGCCCTCCTCCCGCTGCTGGCGACGGGTGCGGGCCACGGTGGCCAGGCGAGCGGTCACGCGGCGGGCACGACGAGCTGGATCGTGGGCCTCCCGCCGTGGATCCAGACGCTCGCGGTCCTCGGCGGCGTGGGTGCCATCCTGCTGGGAGGTCGCTTCCTGGTCCGTCCCGTGCTGCGGGCGGTGGCAGCGGTACGCCAGCGCGAGCTGTTCGCCGCGGCGGCGCTGCTCCTGGTCGTGGGCGTCGCCCTCCTCACGGAGCGGATCGGCCTCAGCCCCGCCCTGGGGACGTTCGTGGCGGGGGTCGTCCTGGCGGACTCCGAGTACCGACACGAGCTGGAGAACACCATCGATCCCTTCAAGGGGCTGCTGCTCGGCCTCTTCTTCATCGCGGTGGGCGCCTCGATCGACTTCGGCCTCATCCGGGCCGAGCCGGCTCGCATCGTGGGCCTCACGGCGGCGATCCTGGTCACGAAGTTCGTCGTGCTCCTGGGGCTGGCGCGGCTGTTCCGGCTCGGCCTCGACTCGAGCCTGATGGTGGCGTTCGCCCTTCCCCAGATGGGCGAGTTCGCATTCGTGCTGTTCTCCTTCGCCAACCAGGAGGGCGTGCTGGGTCCCGAGATCACCAACCCCCTCGTGGCCTCCGTCGCCCTCTCGATGGGGGTGACGCCCCTCCTGCTACTCTTCAACGACCGCGTCCTTCGCCCCCGCTTCGGCACCACCGAGGAGGCCGACCGGGAGCCCGACGTCATCGACCACAGGGCGCCCGTCCTCATCGCCGGCTTCGGCGGATTCGGGTCGACGGTGGGTCGCTTCCTCCGGGCCAACGGGGTCGACACGACGGTCCTCGACGACGATCCGGACCGCGTGGAGCTCCTCCGCCGCCTGGGCCTCCGCGTGTTCTACGGCGACGCCACGCGCCACGACCTGATGGAGACGGCGGGGGCGAACGACGCTCGGCTGCTCGTGGTGGCCGTGGGAGGGCCGGGCACGACGCTGACGATCGTCCGCATGGCGAAGAGGCACTTCCCGCACCTGAGGATCGCCGCCCGGGCGTACGACTGGCCGGACGCTCACGACCTCCTGGAGGAGGGCGTCGAGCACGTGGTGAGGCAGAGCCTCGACGCCGGGCTCCGGTTGGGGGTCGAGGTCCTCCGGGAGCAGGGCTTCCGCCGATACCAGAGCCACCGCGCGGCTCGTCGATTCCTCCACCACGACGAGGAGTCCCTGATCCACCTGACCCGGATGCGGCGGGACGAGGACGCGGACTACCTGAGCGCCGCGCGGGCCCGGATCGAGGACCTGGAGCGGATCCTCGTGGAGGACCTCCGGGCGCCCGAGCCCGTCGACGAGGCGTGGGACGACACGTCGCTGCGCGAGGAGCACGGGGGCTAGGCCCGGCCGTTGGACGCCGTCTCGTGGCGGTGCGGCCCGTAACGGTCGTACGTTGCCGGCCGTGTCTCCGCTCGACGCCCTACGGAGGCGGCAGATGAACCCACGGTGGCTCCCGCTCCTGGCAGCCCTCGCCGCGACGCCGTCGCGGGGGTGGGCCCAGCGGAGCGAACCTTCGCGCCTGGCCGCCCTGGAGCTGGCGACGTCCGTCCGGATCGACGGCTGGCTGGACGACGAGGCGTGGCGGGGGGCGGAGAGGATCACGAACTTCACCCAGCGGGAGCTGGACGTGGGCGCGCCGGCCACCGAGCGCACCGAGGTCGCGGTCCTCTTCGACGCGGACGCCCTGTACGTGGGCTTCTGGGGGTTCGACTCCGACCCCGGCGGGATCCGGGCCACGGAGATGGCCCGGGACTTCTCCTGGTCGTCGGAAGACAACTTCGAGCTCGTCCTCGATCCGTTCGACGACGACCGGACCGGATACCTCTTCGTCACCAACCCGAACGGAGCCCGCGCGGACGCCCTGATCGCCGACGGCGGCCGCTCGATCAACCGGGACTGGGACGGCGTCTGGGACGCCCGTGCCCGCGTCACCGACGAGGGATGGTTCGCCGAGATCCGCATCCCCTTCTCGACGCTCCGCTTCCGGGGAGAGGCCGGTCGCGACTGGGGCGTCAACTTCGAGCGGAACATCCGGCGCAAGCGGGAGCAGGTCCTCTGGCAGGGGTGGTCCCGGGATTTCGATCTGGAGCAGGTGAGTCGGGCGGGCTCCCTCGCTGGGCTCGCCGACCTGGGGGCCGTGCGCCTGGTGGACGTGAGGCCCCATGGCGTGGCCGGGGTGGAATGGGACGAGGGGGAGGACCGGAGCTCGGTGGGGCACCTGGGGCTGGACGTCCATTACCTGCCCTCGCCGGCCTGGCGGGTGAACTTCACGGTGAACCCGGACTTTGCCCAGGTGGAGTCGGACCGGGAACAGGTGAACTTGACCCGCTTTTCTCTCTTCTATCC
>JASFUL010000616.1:0-3282 GCA_050050315.1 Gemmatimonadota bacterium | reverse complement strand
TGCGAAGTCAGCCGCCCTCCGCGTGACACCCCGCGCACGTCGTCCAGACCTCGGCGAGCACCTCGACCCGCTCGTCCGGGTCGTGCGTACGTGTGGCCCGCTCGGCGAGCTGACGCAGCCGGAGGCCCGCCGCGCGCACGTCGCCCGGCGGCATGTCGGCAGGGAGGGCCTGGGAGAGGACGCCCAGCTCCGCGAGGCCTTCGGCACCCGCGGTCCACGTGCGGTCCGAGGGTCCCACGAGGCCGTTCCAGAGCAGGCGCGACGCCCAGGCGAGCCCGGCCATGTGGCGGGCCGGCGATCCGGACGGGGGCGGCCCCCCGACCGTGAAACGCTCTCCGAGCGGGACGCCGTTGGCCTCGTGACACTGGCCGCACGCCTGCGCGATCCGTGCGGCCGCGAGGGCGGCTTCCCCGGCACTCTCCGCGTTCGCTCCCTCCCGTGCCTCCCAGCGTAGCGGTCCGAGCTGCCGGATCAGCTCGGGGGGGAGGTCCTCGGCGGGCTCGAGGTCCGCGAGAGTCTCGGCGGTCTCGCGGAAAGCCTCGACGTCCCCGTTCATCGCGTGCCCTTCGGCCTCCACGGCGAGATCGAAGTGCCTGACCATCTGACCTCGACTCGGGCTGCCCATGTAGGGCTCGGGACGACCGGCGCATGCCCAGAGCACGAGCGCGGCCGCGAGCGGGCCTGCCATCCTCGTCACTTTCCCGGCCATCGTCACCTCCATGCTCGAGTCGACGCCGCATGCCGGTGCCTGTCCGGAGATATGGCCTGTCCAGGGCCCTGCGGAGCGGCCGTTCCGGGCTGTCGGGAAACCCCTCGCCGACGATCCCGGGCGGGGTTTCCCGGGCGTGCGCGTCGATGCCCTGGAGATGATGTGTACACCGACCGCGTCGCTCGGGTCGCGCGCAGGCGAGACGGGGTCGGGGCCGTTGCTGGCCTCACCCCCCTTCAGCCGCCCGGGTTCCCCGTGGACACGACCCACGGCTCGCTCCCGACCTCGCCCGCCCCACGCCGCCCGAGGACGCGCTCCCCGGCGGACACCTCCACGCCGACGCCCTCCGGCACCTCCACCATCAGGGTGTCCCCGGGCTCCCCGCGGGCGCGCAGCCCGTCCGGTGTGGTGACCAGCTCGCGGTCCTGGCCGGTGCCCCGCAAGCGCGCCGTGACCAGGTCGCCGGTGGACCCCCCGACCACCACCGCATCGGGCGGGGACCCCGCGTCCACCTCGATCGTGAGAACCCCGCCCGGGACCGGCCGGAAGGCCAGCTCGGTTCCGGGCGCGGAGATGGGCGTGAGGCTCTCCACGCGTGGCGGCGCCTCCGGCCCGAGGAACGAGCGGATCCGGTCCACCAGCCACGCACCGGCGGGCGTGATGGACACGACGACCGCGGCCAGCGTCGCCGCCACGGCGCCGACAAGCCACGCCGGCCGTGGACGTCGACGACGAGCGGTCCGGCGTGCTCCGACTTCGATCCGGTCAAGGAACGCCGGGTCGTAGCGGGGCGGAGCCACGCTCGGCGCGCCGAGCTCCATCAGCGCTCCGAGGCGCCGGGACGTGGTCTGGAGCTCCTCGAAGCTCCGGTGACAGGAGGCGCACCGGGTCAGGTGGGCCTCGACGGTCGTCCCGGACCGGCCGGGCGCTTCACCGTCCAGCAGCGCGATGACCTCGGCGTCGGTGAGGTGTACGTCGTTCACGATCCGTCCTCCGGCTCGGGAGCGTCGGCGTCCAGTGCCTCGCGAGCGCTCCGAAGCGCGCGCGCGATCATCGTCCCCACGGAACCGGCGGTCGTGCCGACCGCTTCCGCGATCTCGCGGTGGGTGAAGCCCTCTTCACGCATGAGCAGGATCTTCCGGTCCCGGGGTCGGAGGGTGTCCAACGCGGCCCGCGCGCGGGCCTCGGCTTCCCGTCGCTCCAGCAGCCGGTCCGGGTCCGGACCCGGGTCGCCGACGGGCACGCGGTCGGCCCGCTCGGAGAGCAGCTCCCTCCGGCGCCGGGAGGAGCGGACCCGGTCGCGGACGAAGTTCGACGCGACGGTGAAGAGCCAGGTCCGGACCCCCATGTGGTCGGGGGGCGACTCCATGAGGCGGAGGAATGCGTGCTGAACGGCGTCGGCGGCGGTGGCCTCGTCTCCGGTCAGCCGCACGAGATACCGGTGGAGGGCGAGGTGGTGCTCCCGGAAGAGGGCCGCGACGTCCATCGTGTCCGACGTCATCCGCCACGGTACGAGATCCGGAGGCCCAGCAGTGGGATCGTCGGAATCCCCGGGGTGAAGTTGTCCGTGGGCACGGGGGTGCCTTCGACGCACGTGCCGTCCATCAGATAGGCCCCGGGGCAGCGCTCGGTGGTGTGGGTGTAGGTCACGTCGTTGTCGTGCCCGGTGAGGTTCCGGGCCTGGAGGAAGCCCCCGACCGACCACACGCCGATGCGACGCGCGTAGTCGAGCACCAGGTCGAGGCTGGCGTACGGCGGCGTCCGGCGCCGGAACGGATCGACCAGGAACGCGGCTTCCCGCTCCGACTCGCCCAAGGTACGCTCCAGCGTTCGGGCGTAAGGCGATCCCGTCGCGTAGGTGTAGGCGAGTCCCAGGTTCCAGTCCGAGCTCAGCCGCACCCGGCCGGTCACGTCGAGGACGTGGCGCCGGTCGGAGGGTGCCGGGAAGGCGAGGCCGACCGCTTCGGCTTCGGCGTCCGCCAGGCTGTACGCCACGCTCCCCGTCACGCGTCCGGCGAGCCGGCGGAGGGAGAGGTCGAGTCCCCGCGCGCCCACCCGGCCCTCCACCAGAGGAGATCGCTGGATGAGGAACCCGGGGGTGGGGTCGGGGAGCAGGACTCCCCGGGAGTCCCGGACGTAGGCCGTCGCGGACGCGAGCCACGCCTCGCCCAGCCACGCCTCGCCTCCCAGGCTCACGATCCGGGTGTCGAGCGGTGCTCGCCGAGGCCCCGCGAGGAGCCAGAGCCGTCCCGTCTCCAGTGCCCGTTCGAGCAGCGGACCCACCGGAGCCGGGGACTGGGCGTGCTGCACGTACCGACCGGCGCCCAGAGACATCGTCACGTCGGGGCCCAGTCGCAGCCGCGTCGTCACGCGGGGCTGGACCTCCACCGAACCCGAAGCCGTCCGGCTGCCGCCCTCGACTCGGAGGCCCACCTGCACGTCGAGGGAGGGGTCGACGGCCAGGCGACGCTCGCCCCAGACGCCCACCCGGAGCAGCTCGTCGTCGATGGCGGCGAGGGGCAGATCCGGAGCCCTTCTCGAGTAGGGCCACGGTTCGGGGCCCGTGTAGCGGG
>JASFUL010000615.1:0-3284 GCA_050050315.1 Gemmatimonadota bacterium | reverse complement strand
TTCGCCGGGGGCATCGGCACCGCGTCCCGGCTCGTGCCCCGGGACTCGGGCGAGCACGACACCCTGGGCGTCCTGGTGCAGTCCAACTTCGGCCGGATGAGGAACCTGACCGTCTCGGGGGCGGTGGTCGGTCGCGCCCTCGACGGGATGCTCCCGAAGGAGGGCCGTCGGTACTCGGACGGCGGGTCGGCCATCGTCATCGTCGCCACCGACGCCCCCATGCTCTCGGGCCAGCTGTCCCGCCTCGCCAAGCGGGCAGCCCTGGGGCTGGGACGGGTGGGCACCTTCGCCGCCTCGGCCAGCGGCGAGTTCGCCCTGGCGTTCTCCACCGGCAACCGGATCCACCGGGACGAGCACGGCCGGAGCCACCACAACCTGCGCTTCATCAGCGACCGCCGCCTCGATGCCTTCTACGAGGCCGTCATCGAGGCCACCGAGGAGGCCGTCCTGAACGCCGTCTTCTGCTCCCCGGGGATGTCGGGCCGGGAGAACTCGGACTGCCCGGCGCTGCCCGTCGACGAGGTCCTGCGGCTCGTGGCGCCCAGGACGTGAGCCGCCGCGAGGGATCCCGATGCTGAGAATCCGCCGGATCGCCGACGTGCTGACCGCCGAGGACGGAGTGGTCCTGGGCCAGGTACAGGAGGTGCTGCGCCAGAGGCTGCCCCCGTCACAGCAGGAGAGCGTCGACACCCTCCCCGACAGGCTCCGGGACCCGGTGCGATTCGAGTTCCGGACCCTCCTGGTGGTGGCCGACGATCTCGAGAACGAGCTCAAGGGATTCGCCCTGGCCTCCTACACGTCGTCGCCGGGGTTCGTGTTCCTGGACATGCTCCACTCCCCCGAGACCTACAGCGGCCGCGGGGTGGAGGAGGCCCTCTACCAGCGTCTCGAGGAGCTCGTGGTGGAGCTCCGTCCGGTGGGCGTCTTCGCCGAGGCCCCCCCGGACGAGCCCCGGCTGTGCCGCGACCGACAGCACCTCCAGGGCAACGTCGAGCGCCTCATCTTCCTCGAGGGTCTCGGCCTGCGTCCCCTCGTCGGGACGGCCTACGAGCAGGTGACGAGCTCACTGCCGGAGGGCTCCCGCTTCCTCCTCTTCGACGGCCTGGTGGAGGCTCCCCGGCTTCGGGCGAGCGTGGCGCGGGACGTGATCCGGATCCTGCTGGAGGCCCAGTACGGGGGCCAGATCCCGGCCGAGGCGATCGCTCGTGCGGTGGAGTCCGTCGCCGTCGATCCGGTGGCGGTCCGGCCGCCGCGGTACGTCCGCAAGGTGGTCCCCGGGGAGTACAAGAGAGAGGTCCCCGAGGAGCAGAAGGTCCTTCTCGTCTCCAACGAGAGCCAGGCCGTCCACGAGGTCAAGAGACGGGGCAACGTCCAGGTGCCGGCCCGGCTCATCTCCGTCCTCCGGGAGGCGTCGTCGACCAACCTCTTCGTCCGGACGAAGGCCGACACCTTCCCCGACGAGCACATCACCGCCGTGCACGAGGAGTACTTTTCGTATCTCCAGGAGGCGTGCGCCGCCGTGGGGCCCGAGCGGGTCGTGTACCCGTCGGTCTTCCCCCGGCGCCGCTACGACCGGCCCCCCGAGGACCTCGTCCAGAGGCTGGGCTACTACTGCGTCGACCTCTTCACGCCCCTCAACGCCAACGCCTTCCGCGCCGCACGGGAGGCGGTGGACTGCGCCCTGACGGCGGCCGAGGCGGTGCGGCGAGGCGAGCGGCGGCTGGCGTACGCGCTGGTGCGGCCCCCGGGTCACCACGCCGAGTCGAGGAGCTTCGGGGGCTACTGCTATCTGAACTCCTCGTCCATCGCCGCTCACTACCTGAGCCGCACGGGGCGGGTGGCCATCCTCGACCTGGATCACCACCACGGCAACGGACACCAGGACATCTTCTTCCGTCGCGACGACGTCCTCACCGTCTCGATCCACCGGGACCCCAGGTACGAGTACCCCTACTACGCCGGCTTCGCCGACGAGGTGGGCGAGGAGAAGGGACGGGGGTTCAACCGCAACTTCCCCCTCGGTCGCGACGTGGACGGGAAGGCCTACGGCGAGGTCCTGGCCGAGGCCACGGCCCTCGTCCAGGAGTTCGCGCCGGACTTCCTCGTCGTCGCCCTGGGGCTGGACACCGCGCGCCTCGATCCCCTCGGTACCTGGACCCTCGTGGCCGAGGACTTCAAGGCCAACGGCCGCAGGGTGGGAGCCCTCCGCCGCCCGACGGTGGTCGTCCAGGAGGGCGGCTACAACACCCGCAACCTGGGCAAGAACGCCTGCCACTTCTTCGTGGGGCTCTGGGAGGGCGTCCACCTCGGCTGACGTGACGGGAACCCTTCAGGCCCCCACGTCGCGTACCAGGCACACCCTCGCGCGGCGGTCCAGACCCGACTCGTCCTCCTCGTCCACCCTCGCGGCCAGCTCGGGACCCCACTCCGCGGGAGGGAGGTCGCGGAAGCCCAGCCGGCGGTAGTAGGGGGCGTTCCACGGCACGTCGGCGAAGGTGGTGAGGGACACCCGGCGAAGGCCCCGGGCGCGGGCGGCCTCGTCAACCCTGTCCAGGAGGCGGGCGCCGATGCGCTGGCCGGCGTAGTCGGCCAGAACGTCCACCTCCTCGACGAAGACGTCGCCATCGACCAGGCAGCACCCGACGAAGGCGACGGGCCGGTCGGCGGCATCCGCCGCCACGAAGAGCCATCCCTCGTCCAGCTGCCACCGGAGCTCGTCCAGGGGCAGCGGCTCCAGCCCGGCGGCCTCCGGATGGGGCGAGTCGAGGAAGGATCGCTGGGCGCTCCGCTCGATGGCCCGCACCTGGCGGAGGTCGCTCCGACGGGCGGGGCGGATGGTGACGCCGGCTCGTCTCGTCATCGGTGCCAGGGATGCCTCCCGCCTCCACACTTATCACGCCGGAGGACACCCGGGAGCGCTTCGCCCCCCGTCCCCTCGGGAGGTCTCGTCTGGAGTGTCGAGAGGCGTCGCTCTATCGCGCGGCCTGCCGTGACTCGAGGTGCCGGCACGCGGCGAGGACCTCGGGGGGAATGTCGGCCCGGAGGCAGAAGCCCCGGTCCGGGTACTCCAGGATCCTCCGGATCTCCCCGATCAGCAGCGTCGGGAGGTCCTGCCCCCTGGCCGCGTACATCTCCACCTCCTCGTCGAAGGAGGTCACGGGCGGGGCGTTGATCCAGCGCACGCCAGGGTGGTGCCGGCGACAGGTCAGGTCGACACGGCGCTGACGGCAGGCGGTGGCGACGATGAGGGCGGTGCGGATCCCGCCCTCCGAGCCGAGGGGGCG
>JASFUL010000614.1:0-3292 GCA_050050315.1 Gemmatimonadota bacterium | reverse complement strand
TGCACGGCTGGCGCGGCAACACGTCGATCAAGAAGCGGATCCAGTACGACCTCTACTACATCGAGAACTGGTCGCTGAAGCTGGATCTGAAGATCTTGTGGATGACGGTCCGCAGAGGGATTCGTCACAACGCGTACTGAGCTGGATCTCCCCCCAATCCCTCGGCGTCCCTTTCCCCGTCCGACAAGAACGGCCGACGAGGGTCGACCTGGGCGGGGGGAAAGGGACGCCCCCACACGGCGTACTCGCCGAGGTGTCAGCTCGCCTTGTGGAGCGCTTTGCGGGCTTCGCCTAGGGCCTCTTTGAGGCGCCGGCGCTCGCCCTCCGCGAGCTCCTCTTCCGCCCAGCGCTCCCGCACGTAGAGCCCGACGATCTCGGAGCCGGCGGCGGCCGCCGCCGGGAACCGCCGCTCGAACCGCGAGGCGAAGGCGAGCGGAGCGTCGGAGGACGCCAGGGGCAGGCCCGCCCGACCCGCGCTCCGGCGCAGCCGCCGGTAGGCCTCCGGACCGTCGAGGGGCCGGCGCAGCCGGAGCCAGATCGGCGTCAGCCCGGCCGCCAGCACGGCCAGCGCCAGGAGCGTCCACCACCACGACAGCCCCGCCCGCGGTCCGCCCGACCCCGCCTCCGGCCCGGCCTCTCCGCCCTGGACCACGGTCGGCGCCGCCTTCCCGGGTGCGCTCTCCGCCTCGTCCTCCCCGAACCACCCCCAGACCGCACGCCAAGCGCGGCGCAGGGTCAACAGCACCTCCATCTGCTCGCCGAAGCCGTAGGTCAGGACGTAGCGGTCCCAGCGGAAGACGACGTAGTCCCACGCCTGGGACAGGATCTGGGCCATTCCCGTCTCCGCCATGCCCGGACGTCCCGCCGGCGGCGTCGGGTCGAACACCGTCCAGCCCCGGTCGGGAAGGAAGGCCTCCACCCAGGCGTGGGCATTCGACTGGCGTACGACGTAGTAGCCCTCGAGCGAGTTGTACTCGGCGCCGAGGAAGCCGGTGGCCAGGCGCGCCGGGATGCCGCGGGAGCGGAGCATCAGGACCATGGCCGTGGCGAAGTACTCGCAGTGGCCCTCGCGCCGATCGAACAGGAAGGTGACGATCGGATCGCGCTCCGGGCTGCCGACCAGGTCGAGGGTGTAGCGGAACTCGGTCATCAGCCAGCGCTGGATCCTCGCCGCCTGCTCCGACGGAGCCCCCTCGCCGCCCACCTCCGCCGCCAGGTCGGCGATCCGCGGGGAGACGCCGGACAGGTCGAGCGTCTCCTCCTCGATCTCCTCGGACGAGCCGGGACCGTAGGCCGGCCGCGACTTCGACACGGGGACGCCGGCCAGCCCGACCCGGTATTCGACGGTGCCGGACGCCCGCCGCGACCGGCGCACCAGCCCCCGGGAGTCGATCAAGACGCCCCGCGCCTCGACCTTCAAGCGCACGGCCTGGACCGGCAGGACGATGTTGCGTCCGGTCACCGGCCGCAGGAAGACGTCGACCCAGGCCACCGGCTCGTCCGGACTGAGCACGATCGCCCCCCCGGCCCGCGGGCTCGGGGCCAGCAGCCGGCCGACTTCGGCCTGGGGCCGCCACACCCCGTGGTCGTAGTGATCGAAGGCGCCGCCCTTGAACCGCAGCTCGCCGTCCGGAGGCTCGCCGTCGTCGTAGCGCAGCCGCATGGCGACCTCCCGGTTGGTCCGGATCCTGCCGATCGTGTCCAGCGTGACCTCGTCCGAGAACCCGGTCGCCGCGCCGAGGGTGCCCAGGCCCTGGCCCCGGCCGGGGACGAACGGGCTCTCCACCCGGGGCAGCAGCACGAACAGCGGCACCGCCACCACGAAGGTGGCGACGGCGGCCGACGCCAGGAAGCGGCGCAGCGGCACGTCGAGGAGCTCGCGCCGCTGGAGCTCGGTGCCGGCGAACGCCGCCGTCAGGTGGAGCTGGGCGAACCGGGCGAAGAGCAGCAGCGCCAGCACGACGAAGACCAGCAGGTAGAGGGCCACCGTCGGGTGGACGCTCGTGCCCATGGCGGTCAGGAAGAGGAAGAAGATGGCGATCGCCGTTTGCCACTTGTCCCGCTCCCGGCGTAGCGCGAAGAGCTTGACCAGGACCGTGAACAGCAGCAGGTGGGTCACCGGCACGACCAGCCGGCCGCGGGAGAGCACCGCCAGGTCGAAGGCGAAGTACGGCATGTAGGCCACCGCCACCAGGTTCATCGCCCAGGTGGGAAGCCAGCCGCCCGGATCGCGCGCCGCGCGCCGGAGGAAGAGCAGGCAGACCACCATGTAGGCCACCAGGTAGCCCCACTCGAGAATCCCGTTGAACGGCAGGGGGACCGGCGCCACCAGGGCGAGCCACCCCAGGAGCAGCCGCTTCTCGCGCCCGTAGGTCACCGGAGCCTCTCCCCGCCCCTCGCCGGCGCGACGCCGGCCCCGGCTCCGGCCGGGGACTCCGGTCCAGCCCCTAGCCCGGCCCCGATTTCAGCCGGGGGACGGCGTCCCGGCGCCAGGTCGGCGAACCGGTCCCCGGACGGGTCCATCCCCAGCCGCACCTGGGGAGCCCCCGGGTCGGTCGACAGCAGCGGCCCGGGCGAAGGCTCCTCCGCATTCACCAGGGCCAGAGCCTCGAGGATCGCGAAGCGATGGCGCCGCCCGAGCCCGAACGGCAGCCGCCGGTGACGCATCACGAGCTCGACCTCGAAGGCCCGGTCCAAGAAGTCGATCGCGGTGGTCGCCGCCTCGCTCACCAGGCGTTCGAAGCGCTCCCGCTCGGCCTCCCCCTCGAGCGGACCGACGCCGTTGTCGAACAGGATCGACAGCCGGCGGCTCTCCTCCGCCTCCCGCTCCATGAAGATCATCTCGCCCGTGCGGGCCGTCCGCTTCCAGTGGATCCCGCGGGGATCGTCCCCCTGGCGAAAACCCCGCAACGAGTACAGCCCGTGGCCCCAGCCGACCCGGGGCGAGGCCACGTCCCCCAGACGGCCGGTCTCGTCGACGTCGGCCGCGGAGACGGCGTAGATCTCCGGCAGCACCAGCAGGTCCAGGTCCACGTGGTAGCGAACGCCCTTGCGGAAGAAGCCGAACGGGAACAGGCTCGAGACGTGGACCGCCCGGATGTGGTGACGGCCGCGGCGGCGGATGAGCAGCTCGAGACGACCCCGACTCTTCCCGCGGCGCGGCAGGTAGGGGATCAGCCGCGGTGCGCCGACGCCCGTCGCCTTGCGCGACGCCGACACCAGGAGCAGCCAGTGGGAGAACCAGCGGCTCCGGTTGCGCAGCACGAAGTCGATCCGGAACGGCTGGTTGGCG
>JASFUL010000613.1:0-3294 GCA_050050315.1 Gemmatimonadota bacterium | reverse complement strand
GATATCGACCATCTGGAACAACGAAGGATCCGAAGAATTGCGACCCAGCATCGGCGAGACGGCTCCCGGCGGAAAGCGGCGTAGATGCTCACTTCAATCTACAATCCGGACCCTTCTGCGGCGAGCTGAATTGGTGACTTTTTCAACAGGCTTCTAGTCCTTTCGAGGTACAGTGCATCCGCAGATCTGGCCCGACGGTGCTAGGTCGATCTTCACTCCCCCGGGCGATGGTCTACGGCGGTCCCGGGGGGAAGATTGCCAGGCGTGGAAAAGAGGTGTCCGATGCCCGGGTGCCCGATCATCCGCGGCGAACCAAGGAGGGGGGTGATGGCAACCGCGATTCGGGCCCCCACGACGACCCGTACGGCCCTGGATCACTACACGTGGCTGGTCGGCCGTCTGCTGGACGTCCCGGCCGTGTGCATCTCACTGATCGATGTCGACGGATGGCTGACGACGAGCAGCTACGGCCTGGCCCCGCCGAACGCCATGCTGGTCGCCTGGTCGTTCCTGAGGCAGACGCCCGACACCGGCCGGCCCGTGGTGATCGACGACGCGCGGGCAGACCCCCGGGCGGCGCAAAGTCGGGCCGTCTCTGACGGGATGGTGGCGGCCTATCTGGGGATGCGCCTCGTCGCCTCGGATGGATGCGTGGTCGGCACCCTGTCTGCCATGGCCGGAAGCCCTCGCCAGTGGACCTCCCGGGACCTGGGTTTCCTTGAGAAGGTTCGCGACCGGATCCTGGCGATGAGAGCGGGGACGCCCACCGCGCTGGGCACCCATGGGAGGACGGACGTCGCCATCGTGGGAGCGCGGTGAGAGGTGGCGCGGCCCGGGCCGCCTCACGGGACGGGACCCGCAGGGCTCTGAACCTGGTGGTCGCAGGCGTGTCCCTGCTCCTGTCCCTCCCCCTGCTGGTGCTGATCGCCATCGCCATCAAGCTCTCCTCACCAGGTCCGGTACTCTACATCCAGGAGCGGGTGGGTCGTGACCGGCGCCGCCAGGGCCCGCGGCGGCCCGTCCTCGTCGTGCGACGGCCCCCCGGAGAGCGCAGGGGACGTGATGCCGGGGGGAGGCTCTTCAAGATGTACAAGTTCCGGACGATGTACGTCGCCCGGGAGGAGACCGGGCAAGTCTGGGCACAGAAGGCCGACCCACGCATCACTCCGGTGGGACGCGTCCTCCGGGCCTACCGCCTGGACGAGATCCCCCAGCTGTGGAACGTGCTCCTGGGACAGATGAACGTGGTGGGCCCCCGGCCCGAGCAACCGGAGATCTTCCGGAGGATCCGATCCGACATGGCCGACTACTCCCAGCGCCAGTGCGTCCTGCCCGGGATCACGGGGTGGGCCCAGATCAACAACGGGTACGACCAGACCCACCACGACGTGAAGCTCAAGCTCGACTACGACCTGGAGTATCTGCGGCGGAGGTCCGCAGCCGAGGACGTGAGGATCATGGTCCGGACCGTCCCAGTGGTCCTGGGCCGGAAGGTGTTCTTTGATGCTCGAGAGGAGTAGCGATATGTCACCGCAACTGCGCAACGTGTTGATCGTCCTGGCCGCCGTAGCCGTGGCCTTCGGGACAGGAGCCGGATGGCAGTTCACCCAGGCCCGCCAGGCGCGCCAGGCGCTGGACGCCACCCGGCAGGACCTGGCCCTGGTTCAGCGGGAAATGGCGCTGGAGCGGCTCGAGGCGTCCATCGCCGTGGCCACGGTGGCCGCCCAGATTGGAGACTTCGAGCGGGGCCGCCAGTTGGCCAGCGACTTCTTCGACCTCCTACAGGCGCAAGCAGGCACCGCCCCGCAGACCGCTCGAGCCGGCCTCAACGAGATCCTCGCCCGGCGCGATCGCATCATCACCGTCCTCAGCCGCGGGCAACCCGAGGCCGGGTCCGAGTTGGCGACGGTGTTGACCTCGCTCCAGCGGGCTCTCGGCAAGGAGCCGACTCTCTCGGGGCCCCAGAAGTCGGATACAACGCAACCCGCACCAGAATGACGAGGACGCAGCCGAGGCCGGCATGAGGGAGGCTTCGGCTGGCTGAGGGCGGCCGGCGTGGCGGGAAGCCCTAGCCTGCTTCTGCGGACGCGCCTCGCACGGAGGCCATCGGCTTCGATGCCACGGTCGTCTTTCCCGGGCTCCCAACGCGGAGGCAAGCCCGGGGCCGATCTCTCGCCCGGGCCGGGAAGCGGGGGGGACTTCCACCCGTCGGTGATGACCGTGAGCGAGCGCCTCCGAACCCGCCGGCCGGTGTCGATCCTGCCTGCGGTCGTTCGGATCCCGGTCTGGCGACGGTCGCGGGCCTGGTCATCGGGAAGCCCGTGGGCGTCTTCGCCTTCAGTTGGCTCGCCGTCCTGCCCATCCATCCGGCTCCCCATAACCCGCTCTGTCCGCCATGCCCTTCGACGCCCTGCTGACGTTCGTCGTCATCGCCGTGACCGTCGTGCTGATGGCGCAGGAGTTCCTGAGCCCGGACTACCTCCTCCTGGGCGCGCTCCTCGTTCTCGCCATCGCAGGTGTCCTGGAGCCCGACGAGGCGCTTTCGGGATTCGCGAACCCGGCACTGGCAACCATCGGTGGGCTCTTCCTGGTGGCCTCCGGCATCCGCGCCACGGGCGTCATCGACCGCATGGCCGACGCGATGTTCGGGGAGACCATCTCCCTCCGCCACGTTCTCCTCCGCCTCACGACGCTCGCGGCGGGGGGATCGGCCTTCATGTCCAATACGGCCATCGTGGCGATCGGGATCCCGACCCTCACACGCTGGGCCCGGGGCCGGGGCGTCTCTCCCTCGAAGCTGCTGATCCCGCTCTCCTACGCGTCCATCATCGGGGGGCTGCTGACCCTCATCGGCACCTCCACCAACATCGTCGTGGACGGGCTCATGCGGGAGGCAGGCCTCGGGGGCCTCGGCTTCTTCGAGCTCACGGTCGTGGGACTTCCCCTGACCGTGGTGGTGATCCTCTATCTGGCGTTCGTGTCGCCCCACCTCCTGCCGGCCCGGGAGCCCCCGGAAGGACCGGTGGCGGACCCGCGGGAGTACGTGGCGGACTTCATCCTCGAGGCCTCGTCGCCCCTGGTGGGGGTCACCGTGGAGCGAGCGGGCCTCCTCGTCGTCGAGGACCTCTACGTCGTCCGCATCGAGCGCAAGGGCCACATCGTGGCGCCCGTGGAACCGACGGAGCGTCTGGCGGCGGGGGACCGCATCAGCTTCGCCGGGGCGCTGGAGCACATCGTCGAGCTCCTCCACCTGGAGGGGCTCCGGACGGTGAGCTCGGCCGGACTGCCCCAGAC
>JASFUL010000612.1:0-3294 GCA_050050315.1 Gemmatimonadota bacterium | reverse complement strand
CTCGAGCGGGCAGCCCGCACCCTCGCCGCGGAGCTCCTCGACTCCCGGATGGACGAGGTGGATCCCGACGACCTGGCCGCCGTCGCGCCGGGACGCGTCCGGAGCGCCGTGGATCGTCACACGGCGGCGGCGGAGGCGGCGAGGAGGGCGAGGGAGGCCGTGGAGCGGGGGTCCGACGACGGGAGGGGGCTACCCCTGACGCCGTTGGGCACGGCCGTCCTCGTCGTCGGTGCGGCCCTGACCGGCTTCGGCCTGGTGGCGCAGCTCGCCGCCGTGACCGGAGCCGGCGCTCTCGTGGCGGCCCTCGGCGCCTCTCTCGTCGGCGCGGGGCTGGCCGGCGGCCGGCGGGGCGGCGGGCGGCGGGCGGCCGCCTCCGCCCGGGAGCGGCTGGAAGCCGCGCGCCGCGAGGAGGAGTCGTCCCGTGTGGACCTCCGGGGGGCCCTCGGCGCCCTCCCCGTGCGGTCGGAGCTCCTGGCACGACCCGCGGGGGATCTCCCCGTCCGTCTCGAGCGGCTCCAGGAGCTCGTGCGCGACCGCCGGGACCGGGAGGCCGCCCTGGGGTCCCTCCGGGAGCGGGTGGGTGAGGTGCGCCGGGAGGTGGGCGCCCTGGCCGACGAGCTCGGTCGAAACCTCCCGGATCAGCCCGCGGCGGCGGCCCACGTGCTCGAGCAGGCGGCGCGGGACGCGCAGCGCGCCGCGGACGTGGCCGAGGTGGCGGAGCGCGAGAAGGAGCGTCTCGAGCGGGAGCGACGCCAGGTCGAGGCCGAGTACGGGGAGGCCCGGACGGCCATGGAGACCCTCCGCGCCCGCCTGATCCGGCTCGGGGACGGCGACCCGGGACGGGGCGCCGAGCTGGCGGGATCGAGGGTGCGGGCGCGGGAGCGGGCCCGTCAGCTCCGGGAGGAGCTCGAGCGGAACCACCACGACCTCGACGAGATCCGGACGCGGATCGAGGAGGCGGAGGCGGCCGGCGAGGACTGGGTGATCGACGACGACGCGCTGGCCCGCACCAGGGCCCGACAGGAGGAGATGACCCAGAAGATCGAAGACCTCTCCCGCCGGGCCGAGGGGCTCGAGAAGGACATGGCCCATCGGCGGGAGGGAGCCACCGTCGACGAGGTCGAGGGCGAGCTGCGGGCCGTGCGCGACCGGATCGAAGAGGCTACGCGGGAGCGGGATCGTCTCTGGCTGATGGCCGCGCTCCTCCGACAGGCCGAGCGCCGCTTCCGGGAGGACCACCAGCCCGACATCCTCCGGGACGCCGGCGCCCACCTCGAAGCCATCACCGGGGGTCGCTACGCCCGGCTGCTGGTGGACGAGGACCGCTCCCGAGCCACCTTCCGGCTGAAGGGGCCCGAGTACCCGGGACCCATGGAGGTCGGTGAGCCCGTCTCGACCGGGACGCGTGAGCAGGTGTATCTGGCCCTCCGCCTGGCCGTCCTGGACCACCTCGACCGGGGCGGGGAACGGATGCCCTTCTTCATGGACGAGACCGTGGTCAACTGGGACCCGGAGCGGAGAGCGCGTACGTTCGGGCTCCTCTCGGACGTGGCCCGCCGACGCCAGGTCTTCTTCTTCACCTGCCACGATCGCATGGCTCGGGAGCTGGAGGAGCGGGGGGGGCGGCGTCTGGGGCTGCCCGGCCCCCCGTGAGCCGGGACGGGTCCGCGGTGGAGGACGACCTCCCCCTCCACGTGGAGCTCCGGGGCCACGGCCCGCCGATCGTCCTCCTCCACGGGTTCGGCGCGACCTCCTACACGTGGCGCCACTGGCTGCCGGCGCTGGCGGAGCGACACACGGCGGTGCTGGTCGACCTGAAGGGGTTCGGCCGCGCACCCAAGCCCGACGACGGCCGCTACGGACCCGGGGAGCAGGCCGAGCTCGTGGTCCGGATGATGGTCCGGCAGGACCTCTCGCGAGCCACCGTCGTGGGCCACTCCCTGGGGGGCGCCGTCGCCCTCCTCGTCGCCCTCCGTCTGCGGGACCAAGGAGAGGAGCGGCGGATCGCCCGGCTGGTGAGCGTGGCGGGAGCGGCCTACCCCCAGCCCATCCCCCGCTTCGTCTCGCTGGCCCGTCGCCGGTGGCTGGCCCGGGCGGTCCTCCGGGCCGTGCCGAAGCGGTGGCTGATCCGCACGGTGCTGGAGGACGTGGTCCACGACCCGGCCTCGATGACCGAGGACCAGGTCCGCGCCTACGCCGAGCCCCTCGCCACGCGCGGGGGACGCCGCGCGATGCTGCAGGCGGCTCGCCAGATCGTCCCGGAGAACGTCGAGGCTTGGACCCGCCGCTTTCCGGAGCTGGACCTCCCCACGCTCCTCCTCTGGGGGAACGACGACCGGGTGGTCCCTCCGTGGGTCGGCCGGCGGCTGGCCGCCGACCTCCCGTGCAGTCGCCTGATCGTGCTCCCCGACTGCGGACACATTCCCCAGGAGGAGAGGCCGACGGAGTCGCTGGAGGCGCTCCTGGGCTTCCTCGGCGGGACGCGAGAGGGCCCGGAAGGGGCTTGAAGCCCGCGGGGAATCCCTGTCAGAGGCTTCCTCGGCCCCCGCCTCCGGGCGCGTCTTCCCCGTCGGCCCGCCCGTCGCGGAACCCCCGGCACCGACGCACGGGCAGGTGGGGATAGCGGGGGAACGCCGGATCCTCGGTCGACAGCCGACACAGCCAGAAGCGCGAGCCCCGTCGGTTCTCGACGACCCGCGCGTGCCGGCACACGCCGCAGAGGCCCGCCGGGTGCTCCTCGGGGAGACCCGTCGTCGGCCGCCCGCCGCTCACTCCGCCCCCGGGCCGGTGGGATCGATGCCCACGAAGGCGAGCTGTCGCTCCACGTCTCCCCCGCGGTGTGAGAAGAAGGGCGAGTCTCCGCAGCGGGTGCAGGCATCGGACACGGTCACCCTCGCCGCGGCCACTCCCGCCTCGACCGCCCGGGTCGCGACGACCGCCCGGAGATCCACCGGGGCGGCGGTCTCCGGCACCGGGAGCCCGAGCGCGTCGTGCACCTCGGGTCCGACCTCGTAGCAGCGACCACAGATGGCCGGACCGAGGTGCACGGCCACGTCCTCGACGCGTGATGACAGTCGCTCCGCCAGCACCTCCAGGCCCCGATCGAGCACGCCCGCGGCAACCCCCCGCCATCCGCCGTGCAGGACGGCGACCGCCCGGAGCGCGGGGTCGACCACGAAGATCGGCACGCAGTCCGCGGTCGCCACGGTCAGCAGCGTGCCGGGGGTCCGGGTGACGTGACCGTCGGTGTCGGGACAGAGGTGGAGGCCCGGAGCGCCCCCGGAATGGAACCGC
>JASFUL010000611.1:0-3295 GCA_050050315.1 Gemmatimonadota bacterium | reverse complement strand
ATCAACTCGCGGTACTACGAGAACGTGACCCCCGACGACGTCCCCGCGATCCTCGAGCACCTGAAGGCGAAGGGGAGCGGCCCTGCGCCGGGTGGGTCGGAGTCGATCCCGGAAGCGGCGGGCGACTCGGCGGAGGAGGGTTAGATGGCCTATCCGTACGTCTCCGACCGGGAGGTCCGGGTCCTGAGCGAGCACTTCGGCGACCCGGAAGCCCGTACGCTGGAGGGCGCGCGCGCTCGAGGCCGGTACGAGACGCTGAAGAAGGCCCTGGCGATGGACCCCGACGAGGTCACCGACATCGTGAAGGCGTCGGGGCTCCGGGGCAGGGGAGGGGCGGGCTTCCCCACGGGCGTGAAGTGGAGCTTCATGCCGAAGGACAGGTCGAAGCCCCACTACCTGTGCTGCAACGCCGACGAGTCCGAGCCGGGGACGTTCAAGGACCGGGAGCTGATGCGGTGGGATCCCCACATGGTGATCGAGGGATGCCTGATCGCGTGCCACGCCATCCGGGCCGAGCACGCCTACATCTACTGCCGGGGTGAGTTCTTCGAGGCGTCGTCGATCCTGGCCCGGGCCGTGGAGGACGCCTACGAGGCCGGCTTCTGTGGCCAGGACATCCTGGGCTCGGGCGTGGACATCGACGTGACCGTGCACCTGGGCGCCGGCGCCTACATCTGCGGCGAGGAGACCGGGTTGATGAACTCCCTCGAGGGCCGCCGCGGCCAGCCGAGGGTCAAGCCGCCGTTCCCGGCGGCGGTGGGCATCTTCGGGATGCCGACCACGGTCAACAACGTCGAGACGCTGTCGGCCGTGCCGCACATCGTCGAACACGGCGCCGACTGGTACAGGCAGTGGGGGACCGAGAAGAGCCCCGGCACCAAGCTCTTCTGCGTCAGCGGGCACGTACGCAAGCCGGGGAACTACGAGCTTCCCATGGGCTTCCCCATGATGGAGCTCATCGAGGACGTGTGCGGCGGCGTGCGGAACGGCAACGCGCTGAAGGCCGTGATCCCGGGGGGGAGCTCGGTCCCGATCCTCGACGCCGAGGAGTGCGCCACCTGCAAGCTCGACTACGAAGGGGTGGTCGAGGCGGGCTCCATGCTGGGCTGCGCCTCCGTGATCGTCATGGACGAGACCGCGGACATCGTCCGGCAGGTTCGCCGCATGGCGTACTTCTACGCCCACGAGTCGTGCGGGCAGTGCACCCCCTGCCGGGAGGGCTCCGCATGGGTGACCAAGATCCTCCGGCGGATCGAGGACGGTCGCGGGACGGAGGAGGACCTCGACACGCTGCTCGACGTCACGGAGCAGATGGTCGGTACCACCATCTGCGTCCTCTCGGACTCGGTGGCCGCCCCGGTCCACTCCTCCATCAAGAAGTTCCGGGACGAGTACCTCGCGCTCATCAGGCGCGGCGAACGAGTGGGAGCAGCCTGAGACCGATGGAATCAGCGCACAACGTCCCGGCATCTGATTCGATCGGTCTTGCCGAGGGACGGACATGACCGACAAGAACACCGACACCGTCAGCCTGACCATCGACGGACAGGAGGTCACCGTCCCGAAGGGGACCACGATCCTCCAGGCCGCCGAGACGCTGGGCACCCGGGTGCCGCACTACTGCTATCATCCCGGGCTGAGCAGCCCGGCCATGTGTCGGCTCTGCCTCGTGGAGGTGGAGGGCGCGCCCAAGCTCATGCCGGCCTGCGTGACCCAGGCCCAGGACGGGTCCGTGGTCCGCACCGACAGCGAGGGGGCCGAGCGGATGCGGAGGGGCGTGCTCGAGTTCTATCTGGTCAATCACCCCCTCGACTGCCCCATCTGCGACCAGTCCGGCGAGTGCAAGCTCCAGGACTACGTGCACGCCGAGGGCCGCCCCCACGGCCGCTCGCGGGAGCCGAAGCGGGTCTTCGGCCGCGACGACTTCGGCGGGGACGTCCTCTTCTACGGCGACCGGTGCGTCATGTGCACCCGCTGCGTGCGCTTCATGAACGAGGTCGAGCAGGACCCGGTCCTCACCGTCGTGGAGCGGGGCAACCGCTCGGTCATCGACACGTTCTTCGAGCGTGGGCTCGACGACACCCGCTTCAGCGGGAACATCGTCGACATCTGCCCCGTGGGTGCCCTCGTGTCGAAGGACTTCCTCTACAAGCAGCGCGCCTGGGACCTGGACCACACCCCGTCCATCTGCCCGAACTGCAGCCAGGGCTGCAACATCGACCTGCACACCCGGGACAACCTGGTCCAGCGGCTGAAGCCCCGGGCCAACATGGACGTCAACGCATACTGGATGTGCGACCACGGGCGGGCCCGCTACGAGTGGATGAACCGGGGCGACCGGATCGAGGTGCCGCTCGCACGGCGGCCGTCCGGGGGAGGCGAGCTCACGACCCGGGCCGAGGGGTGGAAGGACGCCCTCGGGGGTCTGCTGGAGCGGATCCGGGAGCTCGACGGGAACGTCCCCGTGCGGGCGGTCGCGTCGCCCTTCGCGTCGAACGAGGACCTGGGAGCGCTCCACGCGCTCGTCGAGCACCTGGGTGGCGACGAGATCGTCTTCCGCTCGCCCCGGGCCGACGACGAGACCGTGCTGAAGGGCTTCCCGAAGCTGGCACGGCGGCGGGATCTCGCCCCCAACCGGACCGGGGCCGAGAAGCTGGGCCTCGAGCGGGTGGGGAACGACGAGGGGGCCGGGGGCCTGGAGGAGATCGCCGGCCACGAAGGCGTGCTGATCGTCCTGGGTGACGAGCTCGCCGACCAGGACGAGGACTTCGGCGAGGACGCCGAGCTGTACGTCTACGTGGGCTCGTACCCGACCGTGGCGGCCCGCTCCGCCCACTGGGTGCTCCCGGTCACGACCTTCGCCGAGCAGGAAGGGACCTTCACGAACCACGAGGGCAGGGTGCAGCGCTTCTGGCCGGCGCTGCAGCCTCCCGGTGCGGCCCGTCCCGCCTGGCTCGTCCTGGGGGCCCTGCTCGCCGAGCTGGCGGGCGAGCCCGCGCCGACGCGGGCCGACGAGTCGTTCGCCCTCCTCGCCCGACGCACGGCGGCGGTCGGAGATCTGACCTGGGGGGCCCTCGGGACCCGTGGTGCCATGCCCGGCGGGGCGGCGCCCCTCACGGGGGTCGCGGCCGGCGGCTCGACGTCCGAGTCCCCGGACACGCCGGGAGACGGGTGATCGCCATGCACGAGCTCACGCCCTTCTGGTTCGCCGTCACCTCCACCGTCAAGGTGTTGGTGCTCTTCGTGATCCTCCTGCTGGCGGTGGCCTACGCCACCCTGGCCGAGCGGCGGATCA
>JASFUL010000610.1:0-3308 GCA_050050315.1 Gemmatimonadota bacterium | reverse complement strand
GACGGCGGGCTCGTCCGGGTCGGCCTCCGGGTCCGTGACCGAGGCCACGAGCACGAGCTCCGCCGGATCGGCTCCCGCCGCCACCGAGTCCAGCGAGGCTCGCCACACCGGGCGGGACGCCCCCGCCGGGACCACGGCATCGGCCGTCCAGCGGACGGCTGGGCCACCTTCCACCCGGTGGACGGCCACCTCCACCGTCCCCCGGAGGGGGCGCCGCCGGTCGTTCACCACCCACACCGCGACGTCACCGTCCTCCACCACGGCCGAGACGAGGACGGGGGCGAAGGCCCGGCGGGCGGCGTGGTGGAGCGCCTTCCAGCGGCCGGCGTGATCGATGCTCGACCACGACACCACGGGCCAGGTGTCGTCGAGCTGCCAGTAGAGGGTGCCCATGGTCCGGGGTCGGGCACGCCGGTGGGCCTCGAAGGCGGTACGCATCCCCTCGGCCTGCAGGAGCTGGCTGAGGTAGGTGAAGGCCGCCAGCGAGTCCGGAGGCGGGACCGGCCACCAACGCTCCATGTACGCCCGGATGGTCTCGAATCCCGTGGGGTGCTTCTGGTGCGCGGCCATCACCGGCGAGTCCACGCGCCGGTCGGGGGGACGGGTGAACGAGCGCACGGTCGCCAGGTCCGGCATGCCCTGGAAGCCGAACTCGCTCATGAAGCGGGGGAGCTTCCGGCGGAAGACCGCGAACGGCTCCATCCCCCACCACACGCCCCAGTAGTGGGCATCGCCCTCGGTGAGGCTCTCGGGCCGCCCCCACCCGTGGCGGGGCGACGACGGCCAGTAGAAGCGCCCGGGGTCGTGTCGCGACACGGCCGAAGGGAGGACGTCGTGGAAGATCCGCTCGTAGTCCCGCCACACCCTGGCGGAGTCCTCCGCCGAGTAGCCGTACGCCTCCTGCCACCCCCAGTTCGCCCACCCCTCCGCCATCTCGTTGTTGCCGCACCAGAGGGCCAGGCTCGGGTGGTTCCGCAGGCGCCGGACCTGGTCGGCCGCCTCGGCGGCCACGCTCGCCACGAAGGCGGAGTCGCCCGGGACCATCTGGTTGGCGAACATGAAGTCCTGCCACACGAGGATGCCCATCTCGTCGGCCAGCGCGTAGAAGGCGTCCTTCTCGTAGATTCCCCCGCCCCACACACGGAGCATGTTCACGTGGGCGTCCCGTGCGGCCTCCAGGAGGCGGCGGAGGTCGGCCGCTCCGACCCGGGGCGAGAAATGGTCGGCCGGAACCCAGTTCGCGCCCTTCATGAACACCGGCTCGCCGTTGACCCGGACGTGGAAGGTCTCGCCCACCGGGTCGGGCTCGGTCACGACCTCGACCGTCCTCAGACCGATTCGCTCGACCCGGGCGTCCCGGGCCGCGCCGCCGAGCTCGACGCGGAGCGCGTAGAGGTTCTGCGGGCCCCGGCCGTTGGGCCACCAGCGCCGGGGTCGGGGGATGCGGAGCGTGAGCGGGACCGTGTCGAGACCCGGGCGGAGGGTCCGCGCGGTCGTGACCACCCCATCCTCGGCCGCCCCCCGGGCGCCGACGGGACGTGCGGACGCTCGCAGCCGGACCTCCAGGGTCGTGTCCGCCCGCAGCTCGACCCACGCGGTGACGACGGCCAGCGAATCGGTGACGGTGTCCTGGGCCACGCGCACGTCGGCGATCCTCGCCCCCTCCCACGCGCGCAGCGTGACGGGCCGCCACACGCCCGCCGTGACGAAGCGGGGTCCCCAGTCCCACCCGAAGTGGTACGCGGCCTTCCGGGTGAAGGCGCGGGTGGGTGGCTCGCCGCGGTCGTTGCCCATGGGGAGCGTCACCGGGTTGGAGCGGACCGTGGGGAGGACCTCGGCCACCGCCGGGCGGAACCTGATCTCGAGGAGCCCGGGCGCGTCGGTGCGCCGACGATCGAGGGGCACCTCCCAGCGCCGGAACATGTTGTCGGCCGCGAGGAGGGTGTCGCCGTCGAGCCGGACGTCGGCGTACGTGTCGAGTCCGTCGAGGACGAGGGTCAGGTTCCGGTGGACGCTCAGCTCCGGCCCGACGGGGAGGGTCGTCCGGTATTCCCACGCGGCGTCCCCGACCCACTGGAGCCGCACCTCGTTGTCGCCGTCGAAGGGGTCCGGGATCAGCCCGGCCGCCAGCAGGTCGGTATGGACTGTCCCGGGTACCCGGGCGGGCCGCCAGGCCGTGTCCACGGGAAACGGCGCCTCGCCCCACCGGCGCTCGGACGCCGTCGGCGCCCGCCGGAACTCCCATCCGTCCTCCACCGGGACCGCCCGGGCCCGGGGAGGCGCCGGACCGCAGGCGGACGCGGTCCACGAGGCCGCCGCCAGGGCGAGGACGCGCCCGGCCGGGCGCCGCCACGCCCCTCTCACCAGGTCCGCCGCAGCGGGTGAGCTTCCGTGTTGAAGACCACGGCGTCGAAGTCCAGGGCCTCCGGGGGAGCGAAGAGGAGCCAGGCGTACTTGAGCGTCTCGGCCAGGAAGAAGCTCTGCATGCCGTCGGACGTCTCCTTGGTCACGACGCTGGCCAGCTGCGCGAAGGCCTCGTCGGTGCGGGTCCACCGGTCGATCCGGTCGAAGATGTCGCGACCCGCGTCGCGCCAGCGCTCGTCTCCCGTGAGCCGGTACATGTAGTACGCCGACTCGAGCGCCTCGGGGCGCAGCACGTACGCGGGGGACACGATCTCGCCCGTGACGTAGTCGAACCGCTCGGGCTCGACGTCGTACTCCGTCCACATCCAGTGCACGGACTCCATCAGCCGGCCTCCCCGATCGAGGTCGCCCGAGAGCGCCAACACCGCCGGAAGGAACGCGTCGAGGGCGCCGAAGCGGGTGGCCGTGCGCTCACCGGTGGCCATGTCGGCTTCGCCGTACCAGAGCCGGCCCTCGACCTCGTCGGCCAGGTAGCGGTGGAGCGGACCCACGCTGGCCTCCCACATGCGGCGGAAGTCTTCGTCGCCGAAGAGCAGCCACGCCTTGAGGAGGTACTCGTACCACGAGTCGATGCGGCCCGAGACGTGGCTGGTCGTGTTCACCCACTCGCCGGTTTCGACGTCGATGGTCGTCCCCACGAGGCCGACCCCGGATCGGCGGTCGAAGACCTCCCGCATCCCCCGCTTCGCCGCCTCGAAGTAGCGCGGGTCGCCGGTGAGCTTCGACAGGGTTCCCAGCTCCAGGACGAGCGTGCCGATCTCCGCCGGGTTGCTCACCGCCCCCGAAGGCTCGCCCGAGCGCAGGTTCACGTTCACGTAGGGCATGCCCGTGGGCGACTCGAACGCGGGCAGCAGCCGGTCGCCGAGGTCGGCGGCCAGCTCCAG
>JASFUL010000609.1:0-3318 GCA_050050315.1 Gemmatimonadota bacterium | reverse complement strand
TGCCCAGTGTTCCGGACGGATCGAGACGTCGGGGGCGGCTCGCTTCGACCTGACTCTCGCGGGACCCGGGAGCGTATGGTGTGCCCCGACGGTGCCGGAACCCACGGGGGGCGACGTCCGGGACTCCATGCCTGGCGCCGCCTGACCGGCGTCCCTAGCTCCCGCCGTGCTCCCGCCGGAACTCCCTGCACTCGATGGCTTCGAGGGTCCGGGACCCGTCGGTCTGGATGACGTAGTCGCCCCAGCGTCCTTCGGGGGCCGGTTCGAATGCGTCGATGTCCTCGACGGGTCTCAGCATCACGATCATGTAGCTCGCCCCGGGGCGGTAAGTCTCCAGGTGCTCAGGGATCCCCGTCCCCCGGGCCACGTGGAAGCCTCCGACCATGTGCACCACCAGCGCGTCGGGGTGGGATTCGAGGTAGCGCGCGACGGACCACGCCATGGTGGCGTCCCACAGGACCTGGCTGTGAAGCTGGTTTCCCATGTTCGCGTGGGAGCCGGGGGGCGCCGGCGGATTGTCGACGGGAACGCCACACCGCGTCCCCTCCTGCTCCATGACCTCGGAGATCACCTGGATCCACTGGTTCCGGTACGCTTCGGAGGGCTGGCCGTAGGGTAGGGGAGGAAGGCTCTCGAGGGCCCGGGGACCGAGATCACGGAGGGACTCCCGCCCATGCCTGGTGACCCGCGTCACGTAGCGGCGCGGCGCGTTGGCCGCGATCACGTCGAGACCGTTCTCCTTCGAGAACTCGATCAGGGGCCGGTAGTCCGTCTCGTACCGGGGCCACGGGCGGCTGTCGTTCCGGAACGACTCCTCCGTGATCAGCCCCTCCAGGTACTCGTCGAGGATCGGCTGGACGTCGCGCTGGAAGAACTCCAGCGACAGCGCCACAGGACGCGCCGTGCCCCCCTCGGCCCGGGCGGGGGGGCCGTACGCCGCCCACGCCCGTTCCAGGAGCACCTTCTCGAGGAGGTGTCCCGTCGGGTCGTCGTGGGTCTCGCCGATGAAGACCACGCTGTGGGGGCCCATGGCGGCGACGAGGTCGTCGATCGACGAGGGGTCCCCGTCTCCCGTGAACACGCGGTACTCCCCGGGAGCGTAGGCCGTGTCGCTGGGGGGGTCGGAGGGGTCCTGGGCCATGGCGGATGCGGCGCAGCCCAGCGAGAGGGTAAGGGCGACGAGGAGTCTCTTCAGTCCGTTCATGCTGGGATTCTACCAGCGCGGAGTGCGGAGCGGGAGCCCCTGTCGACCGGGTCCCAGGCCTGCGACAGGATGTTGCTTCGATTCAACACAATGACGGCGACGTCCGACGATTGACACCCGTCGAATCCCCGTGGCCGGTCCTTTCGAAGCCGGCACGCTTCTTTCGTGATTCGGTGGAGTTGCTATTCGTTTTCATTCAATGTCCTGGAGAGGAGCATGCGAAACGTTCCCACCCCCGACCGCGCCGCCGCCCTTCCCACGGTCGGGCTCGCCCTCGGTCTCGCCCTCGTGCTCGGCGCCTGCTCCGAGCCCGCCGGGCCGGGCCCCGAAGCGCTCGACCTGCGGCCGCTGAAGCAGGAGGTTCCGACCCCGATCGTCCCCGGGCAGATCTCGGTCTGCAAGGAGGGGCCGGCCGGGACCTACACCTTCGAGGGCACGGTGACCGACGGCAGCGGATCGCTCTCGTCGCCCCTCGACGTCGACGCGGGCTCGTGCGCGGTGATCTTCACGACGGTACAGGACCAGCCCGTGAGCGACGTCACCGTCGTGGAGACCGGCATCCCGGAGGGTGTCGAGTTCGAGAAGGTCGTCGTCTTCGCCGACCTGAGCGGAACGGTGACCGAGACGACCTACACGGAGAACTCGGCTCCGGCCTCGGCCAACACGTACCACGGCTCGGTGGTCGTGTTCTACAACGTCGAGCTGCCGCCCCCGCCCCCGGAGATCTGCGTCGGCCTCACGCCCGGGTACTGGAAGAACTGGAAGAACCACTACGCGATGGAGGAGTTCGCGAGCCTCCTGGCCGAGACGAACTTCAGCGACCTCACGGTCGAGGAAGCCACGGCGGTGCTGAAGAAGGGTGGCAAGGACCCCCTCGACAAGCTGATGAAGTTCATGCTGGCCAACGAGCTGACGCTGGCGCTCACGGAGACGGAGCTGCCGAACCCCGACGGCGCCGCCCTGAGCGCGGGGTGCGTCGATCCGGAGGGTGACATGGAGCTCGGCGCCGCGCTGGAAGCGGCGTGGGCGATCGTCCTCGCAGACGGCGAGGGGTACAGCAAGCACGACATCCTGATGTACAAGGACATCCTGGACCGCATCGCCAACATGGACAGCACGGAGTCGGAGTGACCCGGTAGTTCCAGTCCCCCCCGGGGCGCCACCACGGCGCCTACGCCCCCCCGGCGGCCAGTGGAGCCGCCGGGGGGTCCTCGTCGAAGGCCCCCCCGGAGCCTCAGGGGGGTGAGGAGGCCGCGGCCATCCAGCCCCGGCGTCGGGCCGTCGCTCCGTCCGTCGTCTCGACGAGGTCGAACCCCCCGAAGCGCCCGAGCACGGCGAGCGGGGTCCCCTCGACGAGATCGACGACCACCGGCGAGTCGGGTCCGGGCCCCGCCCAGACCGAGTCGCCGGCCCGGGCCGTCCTCTCCGCGACCGGGCGCTCGAGCGGCTCGGTGAGGCGCGAGGCGACGTACCCCCGGCGCCCGTCGGGCAGGCGCACCCTCCACCACTCCGCCGTGGCGCCGAGGACCCGCAGCGGGGTCAGCGCGGCCAGCTCGGCAGCGACGGGGCTCCCGGTTCCAGGGCTCGAGCGGAGGCGAGTGCCCTCCGACCCGTTGCGCACCCAGGAGCCCAGCCGCTCCGCGTCACCCAGCTCCGGCATGGGGCGGCGCACCGGCCGGAGGTAGGTCATGGGGTCGACCGGTCCGCGCCCCCGCTGGTAGATCCCGAAGTGGAGGTGGGGTGGGGTCGTGCGCGCGTTGCCCGTGTTCCCGACGAAGCCGAGGGTGTCGCCCACGCGGACCTCCTGGCCCCGCCGCACGGCCTGGCTGTCCAGGTGGGCGTAGTACAGCGACTGGGACCGGCGTGCGTCCCGGAGCCAGACGACCCGGCCCCCCCGGGGTGTCTCGTTGGCCCTGGACACCCGACCGTCCGCGGCGGCGAGCGCCGGGGTCCCCCGCGGCGCGAAGATGTCGACGCCGTGGTGATCTCGGACACCGCCGTCACGGGGCGCTCCGAAGAAGCTCTGGATGGCCCGGGTGTCCCGCCCCTCGACGGGGAAGGCCAGGGCCGGATCGAGAGAGAGGGTCACCCGGTACCGCCCCCCCCTGAGCAGC
>JASFUL010000608.1:0-3318 GCA_050050315.1 Gemmatimonadota bacterium | reverse complement strand
CATGACGCCCTTTCCGGAGGGGAGGATTTGCGGTTCGAAGGCCGCGAGCCGCCCGGGCGGGGCGCCCGGGCGGGGGTGATTCTAGCAGTCCGTGATGCCTCGCCCCTGTGCTAGAGTCCCGCGGATGAAAACGACGCCCCCTCCCATGATCGCCCGGCGTACGGCGTGCGCGAGCCTGAGCAAACGCTCGATCAAGCGCCCGCCGATCCTCCTCTACGCGCTCCTCGCGTTCGGCCTCGTCTGGACGGGCTGCGGAGAGCGGGAGAGCGAGGACGAGTTACGGCATCAGCGGCTCTTCGAGACGCACCAGACGACCTCTGCGGCTCCCCCGGCGTCGTACGCACCGGTCGCCACCCTGTTCGACGCCGGCGAGGACTGGCTCGACTCCTTCTCGCTCCGGCGCGTGAGCGATCGGTACTCCGTCGTCGACGGCGCTCTCGAGCTCGAGCCGTCCGGCAAGAAGCCGCAGCTCGTGCTGCCCGTCCCGAGAGAGCTCACCGGCGTGCAGGCGTTCGAGATGGTCGCGCGGATCCCGGACAAGGTCAAGCTCCAGCTCCGGTACACGTCGAACCCTCCGCGGTACGACCTCTTCGACCCGAAAAAGATCCGGATCGAGCCGATGGAGGGGGGCTACTCGCGATGGATCTTCGATTTCGACCGTGCGGGCGTCCTGCGGGAGGACACCGACTTTCTGCAGCTCCGCATCAAGGCGAGGAAGGGGGGAGTGATCGGCCTGCGCTCGATCCGGGCGCTGCGCTACTCGGACGAATACCTGGAGCAGGTGGCGGCCTCGACGCGGCAGGCCACCCTGGACGACGACACCCGGCCGGCCCACCTCGCGGGCGTCCCCTCGACCCTCTCGCGGGAGGTCCGGCTGCCCTCGGATCCGTACCTGTCGGCGTCGCTGGGCGTGCCGAAGGCCTTCCAGGAGCTGATGCCCGAGGTGGAGGCGACGATCTCGCTGACCGACGAGCGGGGGGACCGGGTGGAGCTCTACTCGGCCAACCTCTCACCGGCCACGGACCGGTCCGACCGCGTCTGGAAGGAGATCCTGCTCCCGCTCACCGAATGGGCCTCGCAGCGGGTGACCCTCGACTTCGACCTCCGGCCGGTGGACGGGGGAGCGGAGGGAGCTCCGACGTACGCCGCCTGGAGCAGCCCGACGGTGTTCCAGGCCGACCGGCGGACGCCGTCGGTGGTCGTGTTCCTCGAAGACACCCTGCGGGCCGACAAGATCCACGCGTACGGCAACCCGAAGGCGATCAGCCCCGAACGGGACGCGTTCTACCGCCAGGCCACCGTCTTCGACCGGGCGTACAGCACCAGTAGCTGGACCCTGCCGGCCCACGCCAGCCTGTTCACCTCGTTGAGGCCGCTGGAGCACGGCGTGGACACGAGCTCCTACTCCCTCGGCGGGGACGCCATCAGCCTCGCGGAGACGTACCGGCTGGCCGGCTACGCCACCATGGCGATCACCGACGACGGCTACCTCAGCCCCAAGTTCGGCATGAACCGCGGCTTCGACCGCTTCAGCGAGCTCAAGCTCTCCCTCGCCACGATCGACGATCGTGTGGACCGGCTCGAAGGTTTCCTCGACACCGTGGGGCCGCGCCCCTTCTTCCTCTTCTTCCACCACTACCAGACCCACGAATGGTAGAAGGCGTACTCCCAGTTCGCGCGCAACGTCGAGTCGGGCGAGCTGGCCGGAGAGGGGTTCCCGGCGGAGCTGCTGCGCGACCGCTTCTATCAGAGCGAGGAGTACCTCCGCCTGGGCGACGACGAGCGCCGGGAGTTCTGCAACCGCCTGTACGACGCGGCGGTGGCGGCCTCGGACCGGATCTTCGGCCGGGTCATGGATCTGCTGGAGCCCGGGGAGGGGGACCGGCCCCAGATCCAGGTCATGATGTCGGATCACGGGGAGATGCTCGAGGACTACCCCGGGATGGTCGGGCACGGGAGGTATCATCACGAGCCGGCCATCCGCATTCCCCTGATGATCCGGCTCTCCTGGGAGAGCGAGCACCGGCTGATCGAGGAGCCGGTCCAGCTCATCGACGTCTATCCCACGTTGATGGACCTCTCGCGGCTGGAGCCGGTGACCGAGCTGAAGGGGCGGTCGCTGGCGGCGGCGGTGCTGCGCGGCGAGTCTCCGGAGGCCTCCAGGGATCTGGTCGTGGAGACCAACAAGCACAAGGCCAAGATCACCAGCCTCGTGCGGAACGACCTCAAGTACAACTACACGACCCACTCGGTGCCGCTCAAGCGCAAGCTGGACAGCCAGGCGCGGCGGGCCGGGGACGAGGAGCTGTCCCGCCTGGGGGAGGCGGGGACCGAAGAGATCGAGCGCGCCCGCGGCGCCGAGGCCGAGCCCTTCCGGGAGACCCTGTTCCGGTACCTGCAGTCGGTGGATGGACGGTTCATCGTGAGGGTGTCGAACCCCGGCCCGGAGGACCGGATCGTCAAGGGGCGCTTCGAGGTGACCGCGCCGCCCCGGGACGTGTACATCTCCCACGGCCTGATCCGCGATTGGAGCCTGGAGAAGGGGGACGTCCTCGCCACGGAGACCGGCTCGGACCGGGTGGAGCTCGAGCTCTCGCTGCCGGCGGGAGACGTGGACTATCTGGTGGTCCTGCACCCGGAGGAGGGCTTGCGGCTGCACCTCTTCGACGAAGACGACCGGCCCCTGACGGCGGAGACGATCGCCGTGGGGCCCGGAGCGGGGACGCCCGTACCCTCGCCGATCGATTTCGCCTCCCTCACGGCCGAGGCGGCGACGTCCGAGGAAGAGCCGCTGGGGGGAGACGGGTTCGGCGTGAGGATCTGGAGGACCACCGGATTCGTCCCGTTCTCGGTGGAACCGTCGGAGCTCGACGAGGAGCGGGTCGAGCGGTTGAAGGCCCTCGGCTACCTCCAATGAGCCGGACCCGTCACCTCCCGATGGTCGCCCCGACCGGGACGGCCAGGACGCTCGGGTCGGCGCTCGCGATCCTCCTCCTCGGCCTCGTCTGCGGCCTTCCGGCGCCGTTCTCGGCGGCCCGCGCCGCGTCCCGCGGGGACGCTCCCGAGACCGGCCCGGTCACCCAGGCGGCCGCGGCCGGCTCGGAAAGCTCGGCTTCGTCGGACACCTCGGCCGGCGCACCGGATCCGGTCACGGCGGGCCCTCCGGCCGGGATCGACGACCCGTTCGAGCGCTACGCCGACCAGCTGGAGGCGACCTGGGGCGAGATGGTGGCGTCGCTCAACAAGCACGCCCCCCTGGTCTACGACGGGAACAACTGGGTGAGGGACCGGACCTGGGACGGCAACACCGGGCGGGAG
>JASFUL010000607.1:0-3326 GCA_050050315.1 Gemmatimonadota bacterium | reverse complement strand
TGCTCAGGTGCTCCGGGGCAACGGTGGGACCGTCGAGATCCGCATCGATGGCGCCTCGATCTCAGCCACGGTCGTCCCATGCGCTTATCCCGCCTCTCCATCACCCGACCGCGTCCGGCGGCGGTTCGCCCGTGTCCGGGGATCGAATCCGCGGATGGCTCGCCCTCGTGTGAGCGGCCGGCCTCGGCGCCCCCAAGGGGAGTCGGCGACCTGGCGCGGCGGAGAACTCCCACACCCGGATGGTGAGAATCCCGACAGCGGTGGGCCGGTGCCGGAAGCGACGTTTCGAGCACCACATCCCCGGAAAGCGGACCCCCTCGCCGGGACGGACTATGGACGATCTCCGGATGCGCCACTCCCGGATGCCCCTCCCGACCGTCCCGGCGCTACTGTTGACGGTCGTGGCGGCCGCAGCCTGCGGGCCGGAAAGGGAAGGGGCCGCGGCGGACGCCGAGGCACGCACCGACGTCGCCGTGCGGCCCGAGGTGTCGCCTCTCTTCGAGCCCCTTCCGGAGGAGGCCGAGCACCCGGAGACGAATCCCGGGACTCCCGAGCGCATCGACCTCGGCCACAAGCTCTTCTTCGAACCCCGTCTGTCCCGGTCGGGCGTCATATCCTGCAACACCTGCCACGTCGTGGGTGCGGCCGGGGTGGACTCACGGGAGGTGGCCATCGGGGAGGGCGCACGGACGGGCCCGAGGAACAGCCCGACGGTCTTCAACGCGGCGTTCCTCGGCTCCCAGTTCTGGGATGGGCGGGCGCCGACTCTGGAGGAGCAGGCGAAGGGACCCATCCAGGCCCACGTCGAGATGGACCTGACGCCCGAGGAGGCGGTCCAGCGGATGCGGGAGACAGGGTACGCTCCCCTGTTCAGGGCAGCGTTTCCGGACGAGGAGGAGCCGCTCACGTTCGACAACCTGGCGAAGGCCATCGCCGCGTTCGAGCGGACGCTCATCACTCCCGGCTCGGCCTTCGATCGGTACCTGGCCGGGGAGCTGGACGCGCTGACGGAGCAGGAAAGGGAAGGCCTGGCGCTCTTCGAGTCGGTCGGATGCGTCGGTTGCCACAGCGGTGTCCTGCTGGGCGGAAACGGCTTCGCCCGCTTCAGCCACGTCGAAGGCCGCGGCGACATCGGTCGGGCCGACGTCACCGGTCGCGACGAGGACCGATACGTCTTCCGCATCGCGCCACTGCGGAACGTGGAGCTGACGGCACCCTACTTCCACGACGGATCGGTCGCCACGCTGTCCGAAGCCGTCGCGATCATGGGCTCGGCGCAGCTGAGCCGCCGCTTCGATGCGGAAGAGGTCGGGGCCCTGACCGCGTTCCTCCGGTCCCTCACGGGTGAGTTCCCGTTGATCGCGCACCCACGGCTTCCCCGGGGCGCCCCCCTGCTGCAATCCGCCGGCGGGGCCGGGTAGCCGTCCGCCACCGCCGCCCGCCGGGAGGCGGGGGGCCGGCTGGCCGCCTGCGCCCCCGGCCCCCGTCGGTCGCCTACCGCCTCGTCACCCGGATCATCCGGTAGCCGTCGAGTCACCCCGCCGAGTTGCCCGTCGGGCCCGACGACGGACTCCCATGGCCGGTTGAACCGGATCTGGACGCTGGTGGGTATCGAAGACAGCACTTCGGCCGACGCGTCGGGCAGCTCACGTGGTTCCGGTTGAGGGCGACTGCGAAAGAGGCGGCTTCGTGGCCACCGAGCCAGCCCTGCGAGAAGAACTCGCCGACCCAGGTGCCGACCTCCTCCGGCGTCATCGAAGGTCCGATGTCCCCGGGGATCAGGATCGCATCGTCCGATCGGCCGGCCCAGCCTCGGCCTCCGGTGCGCCCCCGGGAAACGTGCCCGGCGGTGGCCCGACGCCCTGGAGCAGCTCGCCCGCCTGGCCGATGGGCACCGAGCCGGCCGACAGGACGAAGGTGAAGGCCTCCTCCACGCTCACGTCCAGGAGCACGAGGCGACTCCGCGGCAGCATGATGAGGTACCCGGACGCCGGGTTCGGGGCCGTGGGCATGTAGAGGGTGACGGCCTCCTCCCCCAGGCGCTCCTGGACTTCGTCGGGCGCGGGTCCGGTGATGAAGCCGAGGACCCACCGGCCTTCGTCGGGCCATTCGAAGACGGCCACCTCCTGGAAGGCGATGCGGTCCTCGCCCAGGACCGTCCGCACGATCCGGCGTGACCCTCGGTACACTTGGCGCGCCACGGGCACCCGGGCCAGGAGCGCCTCTGAGGAGCGGACGAGCCGGGCTCCCAACGTCCGCTCCGTGACCCATCCCGTCACGACCAGCAACACCACCAGCAGCAGGAGTCCGAGTCCGGGTGCCGGCCAGCCGAGGACCGGATCGAGGTACTGCCCCAGGATCCGGTCGAGTCGCGTGAACAGCCAGACGAGCACCCAGATGGACAGGCCCAAGGGGCCGATGACGGCCAGGCCCTCGAGCAGGTAGCGGCGGAGCTTCCTCATGGCGTCGGGAATCCTAGGAATCGCCCGTCGATGACGCCACCGGCCTCGCTCCGCCGGCGCGATCCCCGGTCGGGATTCGTCCTTCCCTCCCCGAAGTGCCTCCGCTTACATAGAGAGAGGACAGGTCGCAGTGGTCACCCGGAGACCGGAGGCGTCGTCATGGTCATCAGAAGCTCGATCGGCATCCAGGGCTCGGTCGGTCGCGGGGGGCGCAACCTCGCCGCGGACGTGGCGACCGTACAGCGCCGGCTGAACGAGCTAATGGGCAAGTCACGGAAGCCCCTCGCGGTGGACGGGCTGAGCGGGCCCAAGACCCGGGGCATGATCGCCGACTTCCAGCGGGCGGTCCTGAACTTCAGCCGGCCGGACGCCCGCGTCGACCCTGCCGGCCGGACGATCCGGGCCATGAACGACCCCGCCTCCGCGAAGACATGGCAGGCCAGCCCACCTTCGAGGGGCACTCGCCGGCGGCGCTCCGTCAATCTGCACTTCCGCAGCATCAGCCTGACGGACGTGCCGTTCAACGCCCAGCTCAGGGCCGCGATCGACGTGTACGCCCAGTACGACATCGACGTCCGGTTCCTGTCCGGCCGCTCGGAGTGGCTTTCCGAAGAGGACCGGAAGAAGTTCACGCGCGTGGATACCTCCTGCGTGGCGGGGAAGGACGAGTGGTCCGCGCTGCAGACGCTTCTGCGGGACGTCCCGGGGACGGATATCTGCGTCTTCTTCGTCGGCCATCTCTGGGACCCCAAGGAGAAGCCCGGGAGCGAGATGTTCCTGGGATGCGGAGCCTACCGACCGGGCTCGCCCGCGTGCGCGGTCGCGGCCAACGCCGGCAAGTACGACATGGCCCACGAGGTGGGG
>JASFUL010000606.1:0-3327 GCA_050050315.1 Gemmatimonadota bacterium | reverse complement strand
GATCCGCTCCGTCTCGGCCCGCTTCTCCTCCGTACAGGCGTCTCCCGCGTCGAGGAGAACGTACGCCCCGATCACGTCCGGCCTGGAGGTCGTGTGGTGCAGGCCCACCGCCCGGGCGAAGGGACGCAGAAGGCGTGGAAACGACAGGAAGGACGGATCGCGTGGGGTGATCACGATCTCCGAGACGGTCCTTCCGTCGCAGGACTCCAGGACCCGGGCCGTGTCCTGCACCGGGTACGCCGTGACCTGTGGAGAAGCCGCCGTGGGACCGGCGACGAGGAGCACGACAGGGAGGAGAAGAAGGGTCAGCCTTCTTCTCCCCCTCGAACCGCTCCGCACCGGGGACGATCGCATGGTCGGGCCTTCTTCCCCGGCTCCCGGCTATTGCGACGCGCGCGCGGCCCGGCTGGCGTAGATGGCCACCTCGACGCGCCGGTTCGCCTGACGGCCCGCCTCCGACTCGTTGGTCGCCAGCGGCTCCCACTCCCCCCGGCCCGAGGCGCGCATCCGCCCCGTCGCGACACCCTTCCCCGAGAGGAAGCGGAGGGCGGCGTTCGCGCGTCTCGAGGAGAGGTCCTCGTTGTACGCCTCGCTCCCGGTCGCGTCCGTATGGCCGACGATGAGCAGGTCCGTATCCGGGTATTCGGCGAGGCTGGCGGCGAGGCTCCGCAGATTCTCCGCCGCGGCTGGCCGGATGGCATCCGAGTCGAAGTCGTACAGGAGGCCCGACGCGAAGGTGACCTGGATCCCTTCTCCCACGCGTTCCACGATGGCGCCGGGAATCTGCATCTCCAGCTCCTTGGCCTGCTGATCCATCTGGTGCCCGATGATGGCTCCGGCGGCGCCCCCCACGACGGCACCGATGATGGCGCCGCGCGCGGTGGAGCCGGTCTGGCTGCCGACCACGGCGCCGGCGGCCCCTCCCGCCGCGGCACCGACGGCCGCGCCCGTCTCCCGCTTGCTCCAGGACGAGCAGGCGGAGGTGACGCCGAAGGCGAGGAGGGCCGCGACGAGCATGGCGCCTCGCGCCGTCCGGCAAGACGCGGGAGGGGGATCCTCGGCACGGTCGAGGTTTCGAGTCGAGGCGTGGTGCATGGTCGCTGCCGGGTATGAAGGGATCGGCTTGTCCGGAGCCGTTGCCTTCAACGGTAGCCGAGTCCCCCACGGTCTACCATCGCTCATCCGGAGTAGTCCCCGTGGGGCCGCTCCCCCGCTCCGCATGCGGCTCCCGCCCCGCATCAAGGGGTTGGGTCCGGGCGGCCCGGACGGCCAGGACGCGCTCCAGGTCGGCCAGCAGAGCCTGCGCCAGGGTGGCCAGTCCCTGGTCGAGCCGGCTCACGAGTCCGTCGAAGTCCCCCACCGTCCAGCCCGGCTCCCGCACCTCGGTGGTGCCCCGGGACAGGAGCGCGCCGTCCTCCCGGCGGGTGATCTCCCAGGTCGCCCACACGTGGGCCTCCCCACCGGAAGCCTCGCCTGCCTCCGGGACCACGCCCTCGAAGCGCAGGACGTGGAGTTGCACCACGTAGTCGGGTTGCGCCTGCGACCCCCACGGAGCGATCTGGATGCGCCAGGAGGACGCGCGCGGCGCGAGATGGCCGGCCACGGCGCGGCTGATGCCGCGCGCCAGGTCCTCGCCCCACCGGTGGAACTCGGAGAACCCGACCCGGTTTGACGCTCGACGGACCACGATGTAGGGGTTGTCCAGATACGCGGCGAGCCGCGGCGGCCGCAGTCCGATGACCGGGCCACCGGGATCGGCGACGGGTGCCGGGAGGTCCGGCCGTGGACTTTCGCCGAGCACGTAGTGCTGCTGGGGCGGAGCGTGCCGGCTCAGGCTGCACCCCCACGGACCGAGCAGGATCGAAGCCAGAAGCAGGCGCATCGCCCTCGTCGGAGTCTGCATGGGTCTACCGTACCGGTCCGCGCGGGTCGGCCCCGCGGATGAGCATGTCGGGGTTTCGCTCCAGCGTGATCGCCAGCACGCGAAGGGCTTCCGCCGCGTCCCGGAAGCTGATCAGGGCCTGGTCCATCCGGTATCCGAGGCCCGAGTCCGTCGTCATGGCGCTCTGCGTGCCCTCCAGGGCCTGCCGCGCGGCCTGGAGCGTGAGCTCCACCTCCGCCATCGTGCCCTCCATCTGCGACCGGAGCGGGTCGATGGATGCGCCGAGGCGTTCCGCCGCCCCCTCCATCTCGGTCATGGCCCGGCCGAGTCCGGCCGCGAGCTCCGGCCCCGCCGCGAGGGATTGTCGCAGCTCCTCGGAGCCCACCAGGCGCTCGACGGCCTGCGCCGACGCCACGACCGCCGTGTTGATCCCCTGCATGTCCACCTCGTCCAGCATCTGGTTCATTCGGAAGAGGATCTCCAAGACGTCGGCCACGACGCTGCCGGCCTCGGTCCCGAACGCCGCCAGGAGCGAGGGGGTCGTCGGAATCTCGGGGTAGGGTGTCGGTCTCGGCTCGAGGGGTGGCGGCGGCGCGTCGGGACGGTAGGTCAGCTCGACGTACAACTGTCCGGTGACGAGGCTCTCCATCTGGAGCTGGGCCCGGAGTCCGTCGGCGATCTGCTGCCGCAGCACCTCGGCTTCGTTCAGCTGGACGAAGGTGCCGATCTCGGTGGTGAGGCGCGTGAGATCGACATCGTACTGGATCGGCACCTGGAAGGTCTTGTCGCCCTGATCGATCTGGATCAGGAGCTCCGTCACGGTGCCGACCGGTACCCCCTGGAACTTCACCGCTGCCCCGCGCTCCAGGCCGTTCACGGACTCGCTGAAGTAGCTGATGAAGGTGGAGCGCTCCTCGAGCCACGCGCCGGAGGCCAGCACGGTCACACCGCCCACGGTCAGGACGACCGCGCCGATCATGAACAGTCCGATGGCGGTCGGGTTGGCTCGGATCTTCATCGTGTGTGCCTCGTCATCGTGAGTACCACGTCATTCGGGGACGTCGAGAACCACGGAGTCGCGTGCCCCGCCGCGGCCGACCTCGCTGCTGCCGGGCTCGCTGCCGCGGCCTCCACGGGCCTCGGCTCCGCTGTCGCGGGCCAGGAACCGGCGCACCTCGTCGCTGGGGGGGCTCGCCCGCAGATCGGCCGGGGTGCCGAGCGCGGTCATGGTCTTCCGTTCGATGTCCAGGAAGAGCGCGCGGTCCGCGATCTTGAAGATGCTCGCGAGGTCGTGGCTCACCACGACGATCGTGGTGCCAAAGCTCGCCCGGAGCTGCAGGATGAGATCGTCCAGCCGGCTCGCCGTGATGGGATCCAGGCCGGACGACGGCTCGTCGAAGAAGAGGACGTCGGGATCCATCGCCGTCGCCCGGGCCAGGGCCGCC
>JASFUL010000605.1:0-3328 GCA_050050315.1 Gemmatimonadota bacterium | reverse complement strand
TCTCCCGGGAGCCCTCCAGGAGCTCCCGGTGGTCCTGGGCGAAGTAGCCCGGGTGCGTCTCGTACCCCCACGTCACCGTCCCGTCGTCGGCCTCGAGCTGGCCCACCAGGATCTTCAGGAGGGTGGACTTTCCGATTCCGTTCGGCCCGAGGATCGCCACCCGGTCCCCCCGTCCCACCTCCAGGTCGACGCCGTGGAGCACCTCGTTGTCGCCGAACGCCTTGCGCACTCCCCGGACCCTCAGGACCTCGCGACCGCTCGGCCTGCGCTGCTCGAATCGGAAGGTCGGGTAGCGCCGTGAGCTCCCCGGCAGCTCCACCAGCTCCTCCGCCTTCTTCTCGATCATCCGGAGCTTGCTCTGCGCCTGTCGCGCCTTGCTGGCCTTGGCCCGGAACCGGTCGACGAACTGCTGGTGGTGCGCGATCTCCTTCTCCCGGGCGGCGATCTCCTTCTCACGCCGCTCCCGCTCGGCGCGCTTCGACTCGACGAAGTCGGTGTAGTTGCCGTGGTAGAGCGTCACCGTCCCGTAGTCGACGTCCAGGATGCGCGTGGAGACGTTGTCGAGGAAGCGGTGGTCGTGGGAGATCACGACGACCGGTCCGGCGAAGTCCTGCAAGAACTTCTCGAGCCACCGGATCGAGAGGATGTCCAGGTGGTTCGTAGGCTCGTCGAGGAGTAGCGCGTCAGGCTCGGACGCCAGCACCTGCGCCAGCAGCACGCGGAGCTTGAATCCTCCCGAGAGGGTCGACATCGGCTGACGGTGGACCGCCTCTGGAAGCCCGAGCCCTTCCAGGATCCTGGCCGCTCGAGCCTCGGCCGAGTACCCGCGGTGCCGCTGCACGGTCTCCTCGAGCCGACTGAAGCGCTCGACGTCGAACGACTCCGGGTCCGCCTCGGCCCGAGCCAGGAGCGCCTCCTTCTCGACCATGGCCTCCCACAGGTCGGGGATGCCCATGAGCGCCACCCCCAGGATCGGGTCCTCCTCGTGGAGGAAGTGGTCCTGGCGGAGCACGCCGAGACGCGCGTCCCCGGGGATCGACACGGTCCCCTCGTCCGGATCGAGCCGTCCGCCGAGGATGTTCAGGAGCGTGGTCTTCCCGGAGCCGTTGGCCCCGACCAGCCCGTACCGCTCTCCCCCCTCGAGCTGGAAGGAGACGCCGGCGAAGAGGGTCCGGTCGCCGTACGACTTGGCGAGGTTCGAGACGGAGATCATGGCCGGAGAATCTAACGTCCCCTCCCCCCGGTCCGAACGGCGAGGGCAGCCCCGGTCCGTCCCGGTCCGGCACGCGCCGCCCGGGGATCTCGGGGCGCCCCGTTCCGGCACCCCCGACGAGGGTGGGGGTAGCGCCGCCGGAGCCGAACCCGCCACTCGAACCGACGGACGGCGATGGCCCAGGGGATCTCCGCAGAGGTGTACCGGGTCCTCACGGGGGAGGACGACGGTCGCGTGTGCCGGGACGTTCCCGAGTCCGCGTGCAGCGAGCAACCCGGCAACTTCCTCAAGCACGTGGCCAGCTTGGCAGCCACCAAGACCGGCGACGGGCTGGCCGACCCCAAGCTGGTGCTCTCGTGGCTCCTCGACGCGCTGGGCGCGCCCGCATGGCAGATCGGCCTCCTGGTACCGGTGCGCGAGGCCGGGTCTCTCCTCCCGCAGCTCGTCATCGCGGGCTGGATCCGGACCCGGGAGCGGCGGAAGTGGATCTGGGCGGCCGGGAGCCTGGTGCAGGGCCTGGCGGTCGGAGGGATGGCCTTCGCGGCCGGTACCCTGGACGGGCCGGCGGCCGGCGCGGCCGTCGTGGGGCTGCTGGGGCTCTTCGCGCTGGCCCGTGCCTTCTGCTCCGTGAGCTACAAGGACGTCCTGGGCAAGACGGTCTCGAAGTCGACCCGGGGCACTGCCACCGGCTCGGCGAGCACCCTCGCCTCTTCCGCGGTGCTCCTCTTCGGTGTCCTCGTCAGCGCCGGAATCCTGACGAAGTCGCCGGGGATGGTGTCCGGCGCGCTGGCCGTGGCCGGGGGGCTGTGGCTGGTGGCGGCAGCCGTCTTCGCCACCCTGGCCGAGGAGCCGGGGGCGACCGGTGGCGGAGGGAACCCCCTCGAGGTGGCGGTCGACCAGCTCTCCCTCCTGCGGGACGACCCCCAGCTCGTCCGCTTCATCACCACTCGGGGGCTGCTCGTGGCGACGGCGCTCGCGCCACCCTACATCCTGACGCTCTCGGGGTCGGCCGGGGGCGGTGGGCTCGGGGAGCTCGGCCCCTTCGTGATCGCCTCGTCCCTTGCCGCGGTCTCCAGCACGTACGTGTGGGGCCGTCTGTCCGACGGCTCGAGCCGGACGGTGCTGGTGGCGTCGGCCCTCGTCGCCGCCGCCGCGCTGGGCGCCGTGGCGGCGGTGGGGGCGTTCACCCGCGAGCTCACGGCCGCCCCTCTGGTGCTCCCGGGACTGCTGTTCGTCCTGATGGTGGCGTACCAGGGGGTCCGGATCGGCCGTTCCACCCACGTGGTCGACATGGCCGACCGGGATACGAGGGCGGCGTACACGGCGCTTTCGAACACGATCATCGGGGGCGTGCTGCTGGTGAGCAGCGTCTTCGGTGCGCTCGCCCAGGGGCTGGGCCAGCCGGCGGTGCTGGCGACCTTCGCGGCCATGTGTCTCGGCGCCGCCTGGACCGGACGGAGCCTCGAGGAGGTCCAGCGGGAGGGGTAGCTCCGGGCGCCCCCGGCGGATCGCCCACCCACGTGCGGTGTGACCGCGAACCCCCGACATTGGGGGGCGCCGATCCCCAACCCGACTCTCGCCAGGCCTCCGATGGATTCCCTCGCCGCGACCCTCCTCTCGATCGTCCTGCTCGCTTCGCCGTCCCCGGTCGCGCCGCCGGGGGGCGGACCAGGCCGGGTCTCCCCCGCCCCGGACTCCGCCGCGGAGGCGGCCGTCGCGGCGCGGGTGGAGATCGTCCGGACGCGCTACGGCGTCCCCCACGTCTACGCCCGGGACCTCGAAGCGATGGGCTTCGCCCTGGGCTGGCTCCAGTCGGAGGACTACGGGAGCGTGGTGGCCGAGGAGCTCGTCCGCGCCCGGGGTGAGTACGCCCTGCACGTCGGCCGCGACTCCGTCGAATCCGACTTCGCGAGCCGGCCCTTCTATCTCCGGGCGGTCGAGACCTTCCACCGTCTGGAGCCGGCTACGCGGGCCGTCTACCGCGGCTTTGCCGCGGGCGTGAGCTACTACGTCCGGCTGAACCCCGGGGAGTTCCCGGAGTGGATGGAGCCCGACTTCACCGCCTACGACGTCCACGCGAGGGACGTCCAGGGCTGGAGTCGGGGCGACGCCCGC
>JASFUL010000604.1:0-3334 GCA_050050315.1 Gemmatimonadota bacterium | reverse complement strand
TCGTGACCGGGCCAGGGAGCGATCCGGGCCGAGATGCGGAACCGGGGCTTGCGGAGCGCCAGCGTCTGGCGCTGCGTGCGGCCCTTCTCGTCGGACCGGGTCAGCTCCCGGTCGCCGTCGGCCCACAGCGGCTCGGGCTCCGCCTTGCCCGCCATCCACCGGTGGACGGCGTTGAGGTTGATCTTCTCCTTGACCTCGTTGCGGCGGAGCGTGATGTACGCAGGCTCGGCGAGCACCTCGACGCGGGTGACCTGCCACCGGAACTCCGGCGGCTTGACGAAGATCGCATCGAAGATCCCCCGTGCCGCGGAGGGCGTGATCACCGGGTAGCTGAACCGCTCCCCCTTCGCCTCCGGCCGGGTGAAGCAGCCGAGCTCGCCCCAGACTTCGAGGGTGTAGGTGGTGGGAGTCATCGTGAGACATCCCCTCCTGACTCGAAAGAGAGACTCGGGCGTTCAGATGGCCCCGGCGCCTCTTCTACTGGATGAGGGCCACGGGCGGGTCGCCCAGGCCGAAGTCCTCGTCATAGACCTCTCCGTCCTGAAGGAAGAACCAGTCTTCCGACCGCTGCTCGGGCCGCTGCGCCCCCAGCGGTGCGGCGAGCAGGACTCCTATGTAATCGCGGATTTGGCGCCGATAGAGGTTCACGGAGTGGATCTGCGCTTCACGCATCCAGTCTCCGGTGACCCACGGGGTCTTCGTCGAGGCTCGCCTCAGCCGCTCGAACGCTTCGCCGTCCCACGGCACCACCACCTGCACGCTCTCGTCGGGGATCAGCCGATATCGCCGGGCGATCGCCTCGAAATCCCGGTCCGTCATCGCCTGCTGGAGCTCGCGCTCCTCCTTCCGTTCTCCGGAGCCGAGTCGGCTGAGGTCGTACAGCGTCCGGTACCAGCGGTCATGGAGGTCCGGGCTCTCCAGCTCCCATTGCTCCCGTGGAAGAGACTGGAGAACCTCCCGGGTCACGCCGGCGGCCTGCCGGTAGTCCCCACCCGGATAGGCGGTCTTCGCCGGCTCCTCCGGCAGAAAGACCACCAACCTGCCTGCCTCGGCCAGCTTCCCGTTCCGGTTGCACCGGCCGGCCGCCTGCGCGAGCGCGTCCAGCGGCGCGAACGCCCGGTAGACCACCGGGAAGTCCACGTCCACGCCCGCCTCCACGCACTGGGTGGAGATCAGCCGGCACGGCTCCCCTCGCGCCAGCCGTCCTTCCACCTCCGCCAGGCGTGCACTCCGGTGCGCGGGGCACATGCTCGTGGAGAGGTGGAAGACGCCCTCGACGCCACGGGACCGGAGCTCCTGGGCCAGCGCCAGGGCGTGGCGCTTCAGGTTGACGATGCACAGCACTTGCTCGAGGTCGCCCAGCTCGTCCGCCAGGGCCGTCCAGGAGACCTGGTCCTCCCTGGCCCAGCTCCCGAGGCGCCAGTCCACCTCGACCCTCCGGACCCGCCGGAAGAGATCCAGGTCTGCGGCCACGATTTCCCTGGGTCGCCACCCGGCGCTGCACCACTGCCGGACGTGCCCGTCCAGCGTCGAGAACGAGGGTTGCGTCGCGGTGGAGAACACCACCGAGCTTTCGTAGCGCTCCGCCAGCCGGGACAGCGTGGACAGGGTCGCCACGGCGAGCCCCCTGGGAAGCGTCTGGACCTCGTCGAACAGCAGAACGCTACCCGCCAGCCGATGGAGCTTTCGGCAGGCCTTGGGCCGGTTCGCAAAAAGGGATTCCAGGAGCTGGACGCTCGTGGTCACGACCAGCGGAGCATCCCAGTTCTCCGCCTGGCGCCGGCGCAAGACCTCGGCCGGGCTCGGCCCCTGTTCGTCGTCCTTCGACTCCCCGCTGCGGATGCCCGCCAGGCTGTGGTGTTCCAGCACGTACCCCGGGCCGAAGACCGGCTCCAGGAGCTCCCGGTAGACCTTCGCCGTCTGCTCCAGGATCGAGAGATAGGGGATCGCCATGACCACGCGCCGAAGCCCGTGGAGTTGCGCATGGCGCAGCGCGAAGGCGAGCATCGAGAGGGTCTTGCCGGACCCCGTGGGAGCGGAGAGCGTGAACAGTCCCCTCGGTTGCTCTGCTTCCTCGAAGCAGGCGCGAAACAGGTCCGACCGCAACCGGTGAACCGCCGCGGACGATCGGGACCGGTTCTTCTCGGCGAGCTTCGCGACCGTTTCCTCCAGGACTGCCAGTGCCTGCGCCGGCTCCAGCTTCGGTGGCGCCGGCCGGTACTGCCGTCGCCCCTGAGCATCGCGGTCGAAGTGCGCCTCGGTCTCCAGGAAGTCGGCGTCCACCAGTGCGGAGAAGAGCATGCGGACGTCGAGCTGGCCCGCCGCGTGGAGAGACTGTTGGTCGTACAGCGAGCCGCTCAGCTCCGGCAGGTCGATCCCGTCCTGGGCGAGACGCTGGAGTAGCTCGGCGAACCGGTTCGTCGTCAGGGTGCGGTCGGGCGAACCCGCTCCGCCGAACAGGCGTTCGATCGCTTTGACCGACGCTCGCGAGAGGCCCAGGTGGTGGCCCTGGATCGCCAGAGCGGCGGCGATCCCGTGCTGCTGGTAGCGGCGGAGAGCGAGCGTGGCGCCCGGCGTCCAATGATCGAGGCCGGATGCCTTCCCCTGGAGCCGGAGGCTGAAGGACTCCGTGGCCTTGCCCGCATCGTGGAGAAGGCCCGCCATCCGACCCTCGAGACCGGCACCGAAGGGCGCGGCGTACGCCTCCGTCCGTTCGGCAACCAGCTCCAGGTGCTCCCGCAAGGGTTCCGATTCACCGCCCTCGGGAGCGCTGTGTGCGTAGAACCGAGTCTCGTCCGTGCTCATGCGACCTCGCGCGCCGACACCCGCGCATCAAGACGTCATCCGGTGCCCGCCGGGTGTTCGGTCACCGTTCACAGACACGGTGCAGCCGGAAAGGGGTGACCCGGTGGAGACGGGCGACGCGTCTCGCGAGGAAGTGTCACGGCAGACCCGGAAGCTTTCGGTCGATCGTGGGTCGCCAGCTTACCGAGGATTGGCTGGGGATCGGGAGCTCGCCACGGCACCGACTGGTGTGGACCTCGCCAAGCCTTCGCGCAGGAGGCGACGCGGTGGTGCGATCCCTCAGAGCCGCCCCTCCGGGTTTCAATCCACGCCTCCGCGCGGAAGGCCCGGTTCAGACTCCCCGCCGGAAGTCAACCCCTCCGCGCACCCCGAAATCGCCCCGTCCCGAGGGTCCAAACCCTCGCTCCGCCAGGGGTTTACTCTCTGCTGCAACTCCACGAGCGTGGGTCCCAGGCAAGCGCGGCTCCCCTCCCGGCGGGGTGGGCGGGGCCGGACCCTGCGAACCGTCCGGGGACGGGGCCTCGGGCCG
>JASFUL010000603.1:0-3345 GCA_050050315.1 Gemmatimonadota bacterium | reverse complement strand
ATCGAGGTCGTCGGGCCCGTTCTCACGCCCCGGGCGGCGCGGCGTGAGAACCCGGACTTCTTCCATCGTGCCGTCACGGGCAGCCCGTTCGTTGCGCTCAAGCTGGCGACGAGCATGGACGGGAGGATCGCGGCGAAGGAAGGCGTACGCACCCGTCTCACCGGTCCCGAGACCCGCCGTGCGGTGCACGCCCTGAGGGCGGCGTGCGACGGAGTCGTCGTGGGCTCGACGACGGCCCTCGTGGACGACCCCCGGCTGACGGTCCGGGAGGACGTCCCGTTCCGGAAGCATCCTGCCAGGGTCGTCCTCGACGGCGACGCTCGCCTCGAGCCGGACGCGGCGCTCTTCCAGGACGTGGAGCGGTCCCCCGTGATCGTCTTCACGCGACAGGACGCCCCCGAGCACGCGATGGAGGCGCTGGAGGCCGCCGGCGCCACCGTCCATCCCGTCCCCGCGGGACCGGGGGCGCTGGGGGTGGATCTCGAGGCGGTCCTCGGCGTCTGCGAGGACACGGGTCTGCGATCCCTCCTGGTGGAGGGGGGTGGCCGTCTGGCCCGGAGCTTCCTCGCGGCCGACCGGGTCGAGCGGCTGCACCTCTTCGTGGCCCCGATGCTGTGCGGCGAGCGGGGTGTGCCGGCGTTCCCGGGGGACGTCCCGCCGCGCCCCGAGCGCTGGGACCCGGCCGAGGAGCCGCGCCTCCACGGCGACGACGTCGAGCTCGTCTGGGACCGGCCGCGACCCTGGAGCCACGGGTCCCCCCGGGAGCTCCTCTGGACCGTCTCCGAAGGGGCCGTCGACGGCGGTCCGGGCTGACCCGCCCTCCGGGGTTCAGCGACCCGGCTCGGGAGGCGACCTTTCCATCACGGGACGTCGACCCGAGAGAAGGAGGAGAGCATGTTCACGGGCATCATCGAGGCGACCGGCACCGTGAGCTCCGTCGAGGAGCTCGAGGGGGGCCGCATGATCGTGATCTCCGCGCCGGAGAGCGTGCTGGAAGATCTCGACGTGGGGGACTCGGTGGCCGTGGACGGCTGCTGCCTCACCGCCGTGGAGGTGGGCACCGGTACCTTCCGGATCGAGGCCATCGGGACGACGCTGTCCAGGACGATCGCCGGAACGTACCAGGCGGGGAGCGTGGTGAACCTCGAGCGCGCGGTGCGGGTGGGCGATCGGCTCGACGGGCACATCGTACAGGGCCACGTCGACGGGCTCGGTGCGCTGGTCGCGACCGTCGACCAGGGCGAATACCGCCTGATGGACTTCCGGATCTCCGACGAGGTCGAGCGGGTCACGATCCTCCACGGGTCGATCACCATCAACGGGATCAGCCTCACCGTGAACGCCCTTCCGGACCGGAGCGTGTGCCAGGTGGGGATCATCCCCCACACCTGGGAGGTGACCAACCTGAGTCGGCTGGGACCGGGTGACCCGGTCAACCTGGAAGGGGACCTGATCGGCAAGTACGTGGGTAAATTAATAGCTCCGCGACAGGACTCTCCATGAGCGAATCGATGCCCTTCGATACGGTCGAAGAAGCCCTCGACGAGATCCGCGAGGGGAAGATGGTGATCGTCGCCGACGACGAGGATCGGGAGAACGAGGGCGACCTGGTCTGCGCGGCGGAGATGGTCACGGCCGAGGCCATCAACTTCATGGCCAAGCACGCGCGGGGCCTCATCTGCTGCGCCCTGACCCGGGAGCGGGCGGACGAGCTCGAGCTTCCGTTCATGACGGTGGAGAACACCGATCCGCAGCAGACGGGGTTCACGGTCTCCGTCGACGCCCACACCAAGTTCGGCGTCACGACGGGGATCAGCGCCCACGACCGGGCCCGCACGGTCCAGGTCATGATCGACCCGGACAGCCGGCCCGCGGACCTGCGCCGTCCGGGCCACGTCTTTCCCCTGAGGGCCAAGCCCGGCGGCGTGTTGCGGAGGGTGGGCCAGACCGAGGCCGCCGTGGACCTCGCCCGCCTGGCGGGTCTCGCCCCCGCCGGCGTCATCTGCGAGATCCTCAACGAGGACGGCACGATGGCCCGCCGGCCCCAGCTCGAGGAATTCGCCGCCGAGCACGACCTCAGGTTCATCACGGTGGCCCAGCTCGTCGCCTACCGGCTCCAGAAGGAGCGGCTGGTGCGGCGCATCGCCGAGGCCCAGCTGCCCACCGAGCACGGCGAGTTCCAGGTAATCGGCTACCACAGCATCGTCGACGGCCGGGAGCACGTGGCCCTGGTGAAGGGCTACCCGGCCGGACACGAGGACGTGCTGGTGCGCATGCACTCCGAGTGTCTCACGGGCGACGTGTTCGCGTCCCAGCGGTGCGACTGCGGTGCCCAGCTCGCGGCGGCGATGGAGCGCATCCACGAGGAGGGGTTGGGCGCCATCGTCTACCTGAAGCAGGAAGGCCGGGGCATCGGCCTGGGTAACAAGCTCCGGGCGTACTCGCTCCAGGACCAGGGGCAGGACACGGTGGAGGCCAACGAGAGCCTCGGCTTCAAGCCCGACCTCCGCGACTACGGAATCGGGGCCCAGATCCTCCTGGATCTCGGCCTCCAGTCGGTCCGCCTCCTGACCAACAATCCACGGAAGGTGGTGGGGCTCGACGGCTACGGAATCCGAATCACGGGACGCGAGCCCCTCCGGGTGCGACCCGGGGAGCACAACGAGCGCTATCTGAGCACGAAGCGCACGAAGCTGGGACACCTCCTTTGAGCGGACCGGGCACCTACCTCGATGACCTCGAGGGGCGCGTGGAGGGCGCGGGCCGCCGGATCGCCGTGGTCGTGGCGCGCTTCAACGGGCACGTCACGGGACGCCTGCTCGAAGGCGTGCGGGAGGCGCTACGGGAGCACGGAGTGGCGGAGGAGGACGTGTCGGTCCTCCGCGTGCCCGGCGCCTGGGAGCTTCCCCAGGCCGCCCAGCGGGCGGCTGTCACGGGGTCGTACGACGCCGTCGTCGCGCTCGGTTGCGTCATCCGCGGCGAGACGGCCCACTTCGACTTCATCGCCGGCGAAGCGGCCCGGGGCCTGGGCGCCGTCGCGCGTGCGACCGGCGTCCCGGTCATCTTCGGCGTGCTGACCACCGACACCGAGGAACAAGCCCTCCGGCGGGCGGACCCCGACGGACAGGACAAGGGACGCGAGGCCGCCCTCTCGGCCCTCGAGATGGCCGCCCTGTTCGAGCGCATGCGGAACGGGGAGCGGTGATGCCGTCGGACGCTTCTTCCGGGATCCCGGCGCGGTGGAAGGTCGCCACCGACCCCACCGACGCGCCCTCGGGCCACCCGTCCCGGCGGGAGCTGATCGACCGGTACCGAGCCCGGGCGTGGGTCCTGCACGTGCACTAC
>JASFUL010000602.1:0-3364 GCA_050050315.1 Gemmatimonadota bacterium | reverse complement strand
GGACGGGCCGGGCCACCCGGACACCGTGTCCGGGACGAGCCGGAGAAGGACCTGCCGGACGCGTCCCCGAAGAGGCGTGGGAGACCGATGATCGAGGCATCGAGGGGCGTGACGCTCCGGGACTTCGCCATCTTCCAGCTGAAGCTGCTGCTGGACGGCGTCAAGGACGTGGTGCTCTTCCAGGTGGCGCTCGTGGCCATCGTCCTGGACATGCTCTCGGGGTCGGGCAAGCGCCCCCGGATCTTCTACTCCGTGCTGCGTCACTCCGAACGGTTCGATCTGTGGCTCAACCTCAACGGAGCCCTGGAGGAGCTGGAGCACGGGGACCTGGGGGACGACGGCCTGTTCGGGGCCAGCAAGGCCGGCGCGGACACGCTGCTGGGGAAGCTCGAGCAGCTCGCCAGAGGAGGGGACGAGCCCCGGGGGAGGAAGCGCAAGAACGAGTAGGCGCGACGGGGTCGCGGCCGATGATAGGCCGGTGAGCCCTCCTCCCCACGTTGGACCTCCAGCCCACCGTCTCCCCTGGCCCGGAGGTCCCATGCGCCGATCCACCCACCCGCTCCAGCTCCTCTCTCCACCCTACCGGCGACTGGTCCCGGTCCCCGACCTCGCCGCGCCGTTGAGCGGAGTGGAGGACCCGCGGGGGACGGCGCTCGTCTGGACCATGGACGCCCCGCCGCGGGGGGACGTCTTCGAGAACGTCCGCTGTCGCCCCGGAGGGATTCCCCTCCTCGTGATCCTGCCGCCGGCCGAGGAGATGGACCGGCCCGACGACGTCCTACGCGTGGTCGAGCAGGGCAGGCCCCACAGCGTTCTGCCCTTCCATCCCGACCCGGCGCCGGCCGATCTGCGATCGATCCTCTCCCGTTCCCCGGAGAACCTGGCCGTGGAGATCGGCGACTACCTCACCTGGAGGGGCTTCGACCTCGATCAGGACACCCGCCGCATCATCCGGCGGATCGTGGAGCTGTCCTCGGAGCTCCGGACGGTGAGCGCGCTGGCGCGATCACTCTACCTCTCCCGGCGTGCCCTCGGCCGTCGCTTCATGCAGCGGGGCCTACCCGTGCCGTCGCACTGGTTGCAGATGTCACGGCTCCTCCGGGCCGCGATCCGTCTCCAGTCCGGGGAGGAGAACGTGTTCGTCGTGGCCGCGGGGCTCGGCTACCCGGACGGATTCGCGCTCAGCAACCAGATGAAGCGGCTCATCGGCGTCCGACCCACTCGCGCCCGGGAGCGCCTGGGCTGGGAATGGCTCCTGGAGAGCTGGCTGCGGAAGGAGGCCCGGGAGGGAGGCTTCTCGAACGAGTGGAAGGACGCCTTCCCGGCCGACCTGCACCCGCCCGGCGAGGGGCGGGACGACGAGGACGCCCGGAGCGAAGGCCCGCGACAGGCCACCGGGTCCGGGTGGGCCCGACGGGCCCGGTCCCGAAGCTGAGGCCGAGCACGAGGTTGCGGATAGCCGAGGGAAGGAGGATGTTCAAACGCACCCCCCCGAACCGCCGACGGCCACTCCGGCGGTCCACGCGAGCCCGGCGTGGCATGGCGGCCCTGAACGCATCCCCCTTCGGCCCACCGACCGATCCGACCACCGCGCCCCTGCGCTTGTTCGGCGGGCCGATGCTCGTCCTCGAGGAGGAGGAGGTCAAGCTCAGCCCGTTCCAGGCCAGCCTCATCGCCATCGTCTGGGTGCACGGGGTCACGGGCGTCTCCCGTTCCAGGGTCTCGTGGCTCCTCTGGGAGAGTGAGGACGACGCTCCCGCCCGCCACCGCATTTCCCAACTCCTGTACGGGATCGGAGCCAAAGCGGGGATGGTCGCGATCCTGGCGGAAGGAGACGATCTGAAGCCCAGCCCCCTCGTGGAGTCGGACCTGGGCCGCCTTCGCATCACGGGAGCGACTCGACCCGTGACGGGCGCTCCGCTGGGACGCCTGTGTGCGCCCCACCCCACGGGTGCGTTCGAGGAGTGGCTGACCACCCAGCGGACCACGCTCCGCTACCTGGCCATCGAGCGCAACGGCGAGCTCCTGGCGGCGGCCGAGGAGATGCACGAGTACGAGCTCGCCGCCGACGCCGCCCGCGCCCTGCTGGAGTACGACCCCATCAACGAGCGGGGGCTACGTTCCCTCATCCGGGCCGTCGCCCTCGGCGGGAGCGCGCTCCAGGCCGAGACGGCCTACGAGCGTCAGGCGGAAATCGTGCGCAGGATCCTCCCAGACTGGAAGCCCAGCCGCGAGACGCGACGGCTCCTGGGAGAGATCGACTCCCTTCGGACCCGGCAGGCGGCGCCTCCCACGACTCGCGACCTCCAGCACTCGGTGCGGATGGTGGGCCGCAAGGAAGAGCTGACGGAGCTTCGGCACGCCTGCATCGAGGACGGCGTCCCCTGGCGGGACGTGATGATCCTGGGCGAGGCGGGGATCGGCAAGAGTCGACTGCTCGAGGAGCTGGCCCGGCAGCTCGACCTGGAGGACTGCCGGGTCGTGCGCGTCCGGAGCTTCGCGGCCGAGGAGGGGATCGCCTTCAACCTCCTGAGCGAGATCGCGCGTACCGAACCGTTCCAGGAGGCGATCCGGACACTTGCACCACTTTGGCGCAAGATCCTCTCCTCCGCGCTCTCGATCGAGCCGGTCGACGTACCCGAGGAAGACCTCCCGGAGGTTCCCGCAGACTCGGCCTCACGCCGCGTGTACGAAGCCCTCCGCCATCTCTTCGACGCGGTCGAGGGGCCCGTCGTGATCCTCGCCGACGGCTTCGGCGCGGCCGATTCCAGCTCCCTCGCGGCCCTCAGCTTCCTGCGCCGCCGCGTCAAGGGATCCACCATCCGCTTCATCGGCACGGTCGGCCAGGACACCATGTACGGAGACCCGGGCCAGCGCCGGTACCTACAGGACGTCCTCGAGCAGGTGGACCAGAAGGTCGAGCTCGAGCCCCTGGACGAGGAAGAGGCGGTGAAGCTCGTGGAGGCGGCGGGAGGGGAGCTACCAGACAAGCGAATCCTCACCGAGGTTATCCGTCTGGCGGGTGGAAACCCGCTCTTCCTCATTGAGCTCGCCCAAAGCGACCACACCACGATCAACGAGAACCCCGCGGCTGGCGCATCATCATCACTATGCAGCCTCCTAGAACGCCGACTGGGATCCGTAACACCGGCGACACGAACATTGCTCAACGTACTTTCGGCACAAAGAGGTCCCAAGTCCCTCACAGACCTTGCGACAATCTGTGAAGTCGGGCGTGGAGAGGCGCTAGTCTGCCTGCAAGAAGCGCAAGGTCACCGTCTGGTCGCGAGTGATTCCGAAGGCGTCTCTTTTCGGCACGGTCTGATGAAACACTGGACCCGAATCAACCTCAGTGAGGCTGAAC
>JASFUL010000601.1:0-3369 GCA_050050315.1 Gemmatimonadota bacterium | reverse complement strand
GCTGGACCAGCTGGGGTAGCGTGGCGCCCCCGGGGCCTCCCCCGGATCCCGCCGCCGTGGCCCCCCGGTCAGCGGTCGTTCCAGAGCTCGCTGCTCGGACTTCCGGGTCGCGAGGAGCTTCACGGGCCGCCGGCCTCCGTCAGGATCCCCCCACCACCTCCAGGCGGCCGACGAAGAGGATCTCGTCGAAGGTCCGGTCGAGGCTGGGGCTGGCGAAGTTCCGCATCATCGCCCCACCCGTCCACCGGATCCTGTCCCCCTCCGTCAGCTCCATCTCCGGGGCGGCGAGCCACTCGGACCCGTTCGCGGTCCGGACCTCGACGTACACGTACCGGGAGGCCGGGATCGCCTGCACCACCGTCCCGCCGAAGGCGTCCGGCGCCTCGCCCTCCCGGACGAAGCCGTTCGCGAAGAGGAGCCGGTCGAAGGACCGGTCCAGGGAGGGGCTCTCGAACGCGCCCATGTCCATGACCCCGGTCAGGCCGACGCGCTCGCCCTCGGCCAGGTCCGTGAGCGGTCCGGCCACCCATACCTCCCCCTCCTCGGTGTCGAGGCGGGCGTAGGTGTAGCCGGCGGCGGCCATGACCTCCAGCACGTCGCCCGAGAGCGACACCTCGGCGTCCGGCGCGGCCATCCCCTGCGGGATCTCGGGATGGCCTTCGGGCAGGGTCGCGCCCGCGACGCCGTTCGCCACGGCGCCGGAGGCCGCGGTGTCGTCGGAGCCCTCGTCGAGCCCCGAGACGGCGGCGAGGGCGATGCCCGCGACCGCGACCGCGCCGATGAGGATCTTGGAATCGAGCTTCATGTTTCCGGTTCCTGGTGGACGGGGCGTGGACCGCCGGGGCGGCTCGACCGCTTCTGGATACAACGCAGGGACACGAGGGATCCGCGGGCCGTGGGTTGCCGCCGGGCCATCCGCGTGGCACGATCCCGTTCCCCTTCGAGCTCCTCCCCGGTGACCTCGGGAGACATCATGACACGCACGTTCGCCGTCGCGGCCGCTCTCGTAGGGCTCGCGCGAGCGGTTCCGTCGCTGGACGCCCAGACCCCGGCGGCCCCGGTCCGCACGATCGCGCTGGTCGGCGCCACCGTCGTCGACGGGACGGGGGCGCCGCCCCTGGCCGACGCGGTCGTCGTCGTGGAGGGAGATCGGATCGCGTGCGTCGGGTCGGGCTCGGCCTGCGCCGTGCCGGACGGGGCCGAGCGGGTCGAGCTGTCCGGCCGCTGGCTGACGCCCGGTCTCGTCGACGCCCACGTCCACTTCAGCCAGACGGGATGGCACGACGGTCGGCCGGACGGGATCGCGGCTCCGTCGGTCTACCCGTACGACGCCACGGCGCGGGCCCTCCGGGCCAACCCCGAGCGCTGGTTCCGGTCGTACCTGTGCAGCGGGATCACCGCCGTGTTCGACGTGGGCGGCCACCCCTGGACCACGGATCTCCCAGCACGGGCCGAGGGAGACCCGTCGGCCCCCCACGTGCGTGCCGCGGGGCCCCTCGTGACGTGGGTCTCGAACGACGCCCTCGACGTCGACGACGAGCTGTACACCTTCCTTCCCATGGGCCACGTGGAGGAGGCGCGGGAAAGCGTTCGGACCCTGGAGGCGATGGGGGCCGGCGCGGTGAAGGTGTGGTATCTCCGGCCGCCGCCCGAGCGGAGAGCCGAGCTCGACGCCATCCTGATGGAGATCGGGGACGCGGCGCGGGCGGCCGGCCTCGACCTGATCGTCCACGCCACGAGCCTGCGCGAGGCGAAGCAGGCGCTGCGGGCGGGCGCGAGCATGCTCGTGCACAGCGTCCAGGACCGACCCGTCGACGACGAGTTTCTCGATCTCCTCCGACGCAACGACGCGATCTACGGGCCCACCCTGGTCGTCGGTCGCAACTGGAGTCGGGCCTGGGCCGCCGCGGCCCTGGGGCTGCCCTACGACATCGACGACCCCGGGGGCTGCGTCGATCCGGAGACGCGCCGGAAGATCGCCGACGTCGAGCGTCTACGCCCCTTCGTGCCCGAGCGTCTGCGCTCGTCCCGCGCCGCCTTCGAAAGGTTGGAAGCCTCCGGGGCCGGCATCCCCACGATGGCCGAGAACCTGCGACGGGTCCACGGGTCGGGGGCGACCGTGGTGGTCGCCACGGACGCGGGGAACCCCCTCACCCTCCACGGGCCGTCCATCTACCGGGAGATGGAGGCTATGCAGCGGGCCGGCCTGGAGCCGGGCGAGATCGTCGTGGCCGCCACCCGGAATGGCGCTCGAGCACTGGGCCGACGGGACGACCTGGGCACCCTGGAGGCGGGGAAGATCGCCGACCTGCTCGTCCTCGCCGAAGACCCTCTGCGGGACGTTCGGGCCTTCCGGACTGTGCGTCGGGTGATGCGCGCCGGGGTGCTCCATGCACGGGAAGGCCTGGCCTGGTAGGGGGGACCTCCGCGAGACGATCCTTGCGGGAGCGCCCGGTCCGGGGCGACTATGCCTGCCCGGTGGCGTCTCGACCCTCCGCGCCGGGAGCGCGGAGGCGGACCGTACGGTCCTCACGGGACCGGCCGCCGGCGCCGACGAAGAGGGGTGAGGTGAGCGCCGACGCGCCGTCGTGCCCCGCCAGCGATTGGGACAATTCCAAGGGAGCAGGGCTGCATGCGTACGACCGGGACCGTCAAGTGGTTCAACGACGAGAAGGGGTTCGGGTTCATCACGCCGGAGGACGGGGGGGACGACTGCTTCGTCCACTACTCGTCCATCCAGGCGGACGGGTTCAAGAGCCTGGCCGAGGGTGACAAGGTGGAGTTCGACAAGGTCCAAGGGCAGAAGGGACCCGCGGCCGAGAACGTCACGCGGGTCTGACGGCCCCGCTCCACACGACCGTACAGGAGGCCGTTCCGGCGTTGACCGGGGCGGCCTCCGGTGCATCCCGGGCGGTTCCGGAGGTCCCGCCCCCCGGGCGGAACCGCTCGTTTCCACGTGGCCGGTCGGCTCCCTGGAGGCCTTGGGCCGACGGGGGGCCGCGATGCCGCCGAGGGTGGACGGGCCGGGCGCTTGCACGCGCGGAGACCACCCCGCATCTTGGCCCTTGTCCGATTGCCCGCGTGCCCTCCTTCCTGCTTCGATCCCGGTCGGGCTGCACACCCTCTCGAGGACGAGCGGCCCTCCCCGACAACCTCCTGGAACCGACCTCGAGGGATCAGCCCATGCTGCCAGCCTCCGCTCTCCCACGCCTCCGAGCCGTGGGTTCGATCCCGACCTCGGTCGCCACCCTGGTCCTCCTCCTGGGTGCGCCCGCGGCCGTCGTCGCCCAGGTCCACGCCGAGGGGACGCATCCCGATCTCTGGACCCTCCGCGGGGCAGTCCACGAATCGCCTCCGGCCGCTCTCGCT
>JASFUL010000600.1:0-3370 GCA_050050315.1 Gemmatimonadota bacterium | reverse complement strand
TCGCGCCACTCGGCGAGGCTCCAGCCCTGGGGGAGATAGCCGTTGACCGGGTCGTGGGCCGAGGTCTGGTCGGTGACGATGTCGGGGCGGACGCCGCGCCGGGCGATCTCCGGGATCACGTCGGCGGCGTTGCCGAGCAGCCCGACCGACTTCGCCTCGCCCGCCTCGGTCCAGCGCGCGACCATCTCCAGCGCCTCGTCGAGGCTGTCGGTCATTTCGTCGACGTAGCGGGTGCGCCGGCGGAACTCGATCCGCTCCGGGTCGCACTCGACCGCCAGGCAGCAGGCGCCGGCCATGACCGCGGCGAGCGGCTGGGCGCCGCCCATGCCGCCGAGGCCCGCGGTCAGGATCCACTTGCCCGCGAGATCGCCGCCGTAGTGCTGGCGCCCGGCCTCGACGAAGGTCTCGTAGGTGCCCTGGACGATGCCCTGGCTGCCGATGTAGATCCACGATCCGGCCGTCATCTGGCCGAACATCATCAGCCCGCGGCGCTCCAGCTCGTGGAAGTGCTCCCACGTGGCCCAGCGCCCCACGAGGTTCGAGTTGGCGATCAGGACCCGGGGAGCCCCGGGGTGCGTGGTGAACACCCCCACCGGGCGCCCCGACTGGACGAGGAGCGTCTCGTCCTCGCCGAGCTCCCGTAGCGTGCGGACGATGGCGTCGAAGGCCTCCCAGCTCCGGGCCGCCTTGCCCGTGCCTCCGTACACCACCAGCTCCTCGGGGCGCTCGGCCACCTCGGGGTCCAGGTTGTTCATGAGCATCCGGAGCGCGGCCTCCTGCTGCCAACCGCGGCAGCTCAGCTCGGTGCCCCGGGGTGCGCGAACCGTCTGTGTCGTGGTCATCGATCCGTCTCCCGTCGATTGGCGTCCAGGGTGTCGTCCGTGGGCCGGGGTTGGGCGAGCCGGTCGGCGTCGAGGGTCCCCGAGGCGACCAGCTCTCTCAGGGACTCGAGGTCCGCCGACAGGGAGCGGTCGCGCTCGAAGGGTCGCACGCGGTCCCGGACCGCCGCGTGAATCGCCTCCACCGGGCGGCTCGAGCGCAGGGGGCGTCGGTGCTCCAGCGCCTCTGCACCGCACAGGAGCTCCACGGCCACCACGTACTGGGCGCATTCGGCCGCCCGCAGAGCCTTGCGGGCGGAGGCGAAGCCCATGCTGACGTGGTCCTCCTGGTTCGCGCTCGTGGGCACCGAGTCCACGCTGGACGGGTGGGCCAGCACGCGCAGCTCCGCGAGGAGGTCGACCGCCGTCACCTGCGTGATCATGAAGCCGCTCTCCAGGCCCGGGTGGGGGGCCAGGAACGCGGGCAGCCCGGACAGGTCAGGGTTGAGGATGCGCTCCGTGCGACGTTCGCTGATCGAGGCCAGGTCGGCCACGACGATGCACAGGAGGTCCAGCGCCTGACTCACGACTTGCGCGTGGAAGTTGCCCGCGCTCACGACCGCCGGGTCGTCGTCCGACCGTTCGGCGTCGGCGGCACCCGCCGCGTCCGGGAAGATCAGCGGATTGTCGGTGACGCTGTTGATCTCGGTCTCCAGGACCGCCCGGACGTATCCGAGCGCCTGGCGAGCCGCCCCGTGGACCTGGGGCATGCACCGCAGCGCGTAGGCGTCCTGGACCCGCGGGTCGCCGTGGCGATGGGACTCCCGGATCTCGGAGCCCCGCAGCAGGGCACGGAGCCGCCGGGCGCTCTCCACCTGCCCCGGTTGGGGCCGCAGGCGGTGGACCTCGGCGCGGAACGCCTCGGGCGTCCCCCGGAGCGCTTCCAGGGTGAGCGCTCCGGCGCACTCGGCGGCCTCGAGGGCCGCCTCGGCCCCCAGGAGGGCCAGGACGCCCATCCCGGTGGTCACCTGGGTCCCGTTGATGAGCGCGAGCCCCTCCTTGGCCTCGAGCCGGAGCGGCTCGATCCCAGCGCCCTCCAGCGCCTCGGACGCCGGGCGCCGCTCCCCGCCTTCGGTCACCTCGCCCTCTCCCATCAGCGCCAGAGCCACGTGGGCCAGGGGCGCCAGGTCCCCGCTGGCCCCCACGGAGCCCGCGCTCGGCACGACCGGATGGAGCCCACGGTTGAGAAGATCGACCAGCCGCTCCACCACCTCCGGCCGGCAGCCCGAGTGCCCCCTCGCGAGGGCGTTCGCCCGGAGGAGCAGGATCGCCCGCACGACCTCCTCCGGAAGGGCTTCGCCGACGCCCGAGGCGTGGCTACGCACGAGGTTCGCCTGCAGGTTCCGGCGCTCGCCCGGTGAGATCACGACCTCGGCCAGACGGCCGAACCCGGTCGTGACCCCGTAGATCCGGTCGCCCCGCTCCACGGCCGCCTCCACGACCGACCGGGCTCGCTCCACGGCCTGGCGCGCCAAGGGCGACAGGGCCACCCGGACGCCCGGGTCGTGAGCGACGCGCCACACGTCCTCGGGGGTGAGGGTGGCGCCGGTGATCTCGACGGATGCGCGCAACACGCTTCTCCCGGTCGTTCTCGGTGCGGTGGCCTTCCCGAACACTATCTGTCGGGCGGAGCCCGGTCTACCGGGAGAAGCCGCCCAGGCCGGCGCGGCCAGCGCCGGGAGGGATCACGGCCCGGACCGTCGACCCTCGAGCTCGCCCCGGGTGATGACGAGGTCGTCCGCGTCCCACCGGTCCTCGAGCTCGACTCCGAGGCCGTCGGCCAGGCGGTTGACGTAGTTGTAGTACGCCGTCACCTGACAGATGTCGAGGATCGCGGTGTCGTCGAAGCCGGCGGCCCGGAGGCCCTCGACGTCCCGCTCGTGGACCGCCGACGGCTCCAGCGTCAGCTGGACCGCGTAGGCCAGCATGGCGCGATCGGAGTCGGAGAGCTCCGCCGAGCGCCAGTCCCGAGCGAGCGCCCGGGGCAGCGTCGCGTCTCCCGTGAGCGTACGGAGGCCCGCTCCGTGATGTACCACTCAGTAGAAGCAGTCGTTCGCCGCCGAGACGGTCACGGCGATCATCTCCCGTTGGACCCGCGAGAGCGGCGACGGTCCGCGCATGAGATGGACATACAGGTCCATGTGGTCCCGCATGGACCGGGGATTGAGCGAGTGGATCCGGAGGATGTTGTCGAGGCCTCCGCTCGTACCGGCGTAGTGCCGGTAGAGGTCGGCGAGGAGGTCGCGGGCGTCCTCGTACGGGACGTAGGGGATGTGGGCCATGGAGCCGGGAATCGGGGACGGGGTGGAAGGGTCGCCAAGATCGTCGGCCCCGACCCGGGCGGCAAGCCGGCCGAGGCCTCTCCAGCTTGCGCCCGGGACGACCCGCCGCGCACCTTTCGGGAGTTGGACCTCCCCGCTCCCGGAGGTGACGCATGGAGGCGACCGGCCACGGGGTGATCGAGCTGGTGCTGGGGGTGGTCGGACTCCTCG